>CAZTDB010000240.1:0-4839 GCA_964612385.1 uncultured Ignavibacteriaceae bacterium | reverse complement strand
ATCACGTATCATTTTTCTGGTAAGCAGAATATCTTCCCACAATTCACCCGGATACCCAAATTGAATAAAGAACGCCAGCTCTATATCATGCGCTGCTGTTAATTCCGAGACGCTGTAAATCTGTTCAACTGTAGTCCCTTTATCCATCGCATTTAAAATTTTTTGACTTCCCGATTCAGCGCCAATCCAAATGGTTTTGCAGCCGGAATTTTTTAAGTCCTCAATTGTATTCCCCCTTGATAATAGATCGGGTCTAGAGAGGCATTTATAAGGAACGATCACATTCTGTTTCGTGCTTTGCTCGGCAAATTCCGAAATCCATCCGGATTTTAATCCGAATATATCGTCGGTAATCCAAAGATGATCAATTGAATATTCTGACCTCAAAATTTTTATTTGATCAATTACGTTTTCTACCGATCGCGATTGATATGATTTCCCGTAAAGTGGTTTTGCACACCAGTTGCAGCGATAAGGACATCCTCGGGTAGTTGAAATATTCAGTGAAAAATAGCCCTGGTTAGAAAGCCAGACATTTCTGTATCGATCCATTTCAACGAATGAATAGTCCGGGAAAGGAAGAGTATCGAGATCTTCAATTAATTTTCTACCCGGGTTTACATTTATCATGCTGCCGCTTAAAAATTTTATCCCTTCGATATTATGCTTTCTCGTTTCAAGTTCACCGGCATCAAGCGCATTCATGATTTCAATTAAAGTTATCTCTCCCTCTCCGTAAATAATTACATCGCATCCTTCATTAAAGTAAGGAGTTGAAAAATCAGAAGCATCCGAGCTGTAAACCATAACCGGAATGTCTAATTCTTTTGCAGTTGATATAAGATTCAGTGCGGCTTTACGCATGTTTGAAAGACACATCTTAGTTAGATAATTAAACTCATCATCATAAATTAAAAGAACATCGGGCTTAAGCTCTTTTATTTTTTTTTGCGCTTCATCTGTACTACCGGCAAGCATCGAATCGAAGAATACAATCTCAAAGCCCAAAGATTTAAGCATTGTCGCAGCATAAATGCTTCCTAAAGGCGGATAAGGCATCTGCCGCTCTAATTCCTTTGGGTCAAGGATTCTGAAGTATGACTGAACTAATAAAATTTTCATTTTTCCTGCCGGCGGTTTAACGAATATTTTCTTTATAACGGTTCAACTACTTAATTTGAATAATCCAGTAACTCCTCTTTTTCAGCTTCTAGAGGAAGATAGTCCTTGTTTTTGTACTCGTTCCAAACACTATTGAATTTATTTATGATTCTGTTTCGATGGTCATTCGTATGCAGCTTTAAGTAATGCTCCTTCACCATAATTGAAGATAAACCTAAACGTGTTATTAGGCTTTTATATTTTAACTTATATAGGGAATTTAGAATCAAATTCAACGGACGGAATATCAAAAATAATTTTGAGGAAGCAGGATAAATATTTGGGCTTATATCAACATTTGGAAAGAATTCTTTTATCCATGCATTCCGCAGCATAAAATAATTAAGCATTTCTTCATTCTTAAAAGGAATTAAAGAAATGATTTGATGTGCGATAAAGAAATCTTTTGTCCCTTCTACGTCCAAAGATTTTTCATCTACTAAAAAGTTGGCACACAATTCTTTCCTTATGCCTAATAGTAATGAACCTAAGTGAATGATGAAATAAACGATATACAGCATGTTGGGCTTAGTAATAACGAACAAGTCTATATCGTCGTGCCGGGTAATTCCATAATGAGCAGTGCCTCCGCTGAAGGCAATCATTGAGATAAACGGAATTTTAGATATGAATTTGAGGATTATCGCTGCTTTTCGGTGCGATAATTTTTCTGCTCTGCTTTCATAAATTGAGCGAGGCGGCAAGTTCAGCCTTAAAATACCTTTATGGTTAACTATCTTTTTTTCGTCTAATAATAAACGTATGGCATTATTCAGATGCTCGCTGCTGCACTTTCTGTCGAACAGACCTCTCATTAATTCATCCATGCTAAGTCCGCCGTTAAAAAGACTTGAATACAGCAGAGTTTTTTCAACAGCATTTTTTACATCGGAAGCAGGTAAGTTAAAATAGAAATCAACAAATACTTTCTTCTTTAATTTATCTAACACGGGCTCCAATTGTTCTCGCATAAACGAGGGTGAATAATTTATTAAATATTTTATTCGCTTCTTCTTTAAAATCAGCGAGTTCAATTTATCCAATCCCGATATCAAACTTTGATCATCGTATGGATTTATTCTTACAACAGACTGATCAAAATTATTTGCGGCAGGTGTATTTTCTGAACATAAAACCGGCAGATTAAAATTCATCGCCTCCATAACCGGAAAACAAAAACCTTCAACAAAACTTGTATGAACAAAGCCGGAAGCGTTTTTATAAAGCGCAGCTAATTCCGGTTCTTCAACATAGTTAAAAAATTTAATGTCAGGATGCCCTGAATATTCTCTAAGCATTCGTTTAATTTCTTTTGATGCAATCCAAACTCTTCCTGCAATATATAATTTAAGCTCCGTTTTTGTGGTCTTTTTCCATTCAAGAAAATTTTTAATTAAGAAGCTCAAATTTTTCCGGGGCTCAACATGCCCAACATATAAAAGATAAGATTCCGCATTATTAATAACAGCAGAAGTCTTGTAATCATGATTTAATAAGTCTGAATATCCTTGAACTATGTGAATATTTTCGGCTTTTTGATTTAATTGTTTTACAATTTGCTTTTTGGTTAGATCGCTTACCGTAATAATTATCGGCTCTTGCTTTAATGTTTCTTTTAATTGATGAGTATAAAACGCAGCAAATCTTTTATTATAAAATTCAGGATGGGTAATAAAAGACAAATCGTGTATTATAATTGCTGCCGGTTTATCGAATCCCTTAGAAATAAAATAGTCAGGAAAGATGCCTGCCTGAACACCGGCATTTATCATTTCGCGGCTTTGATAAAGCAGTCTGTAAACATGCTTTAATGCGCCTCTCGCATAAGATTTATTTTTAGCATGCAAACTGTTAAAGTTTTTCTTATGAGAAAACTCTATTGTATCATGATCTGTCGATTTTAAAATATTTAAAAGACAGCTGATATATCTTCCCGTTCCTGTTTTCTCGGAATTTTTTGCGGATGTATCGATACCAATAATCATTTAAGGTTCTGTAAATGTGAAATGATATTACAATTCTAAAATGCAAAAAGTAATTGAATAAGAAAGTGCATTTACATTACGAGTGCGTTGCAATACCTGTAAATGTCAATTGGAAGTGATTAAAATCATAAGTGGGCTAATTTTATTCTCTATATTTAGCTGAGGAAATAGTCGTGCTAAATTGTTAACTTCGATCAGAAAAAATTTTTTTTATCGTAATTAGCGGAATGAGAATACAGGAAAGCAAAATAGAAGAAGTCCGGTTATCGGTTGATATTGTAGACTTAATATCAGAGTATGTGCAATTAAAAAAACGGGGAAAAAATTATATCGGACTTTGTCCTTTCCATACTGAAAAGACTCCTTCGTTCACCGTCAGTCAGGATAAACAAATCTTTCACTGCTTTGGATGCCACGCAGGCGGAAATATATTCAAATTTTTAATGGATATAGAAAAAATTTCGTTTGTGGAAGCAGTTCAGCAGCTTGCCGCTCAGCAAGGAATAGACCTTGAAGTAACGGAGGACAAAGCAAACGGTTATCAATCTGAGCAAGAACTTCTGTATGACTTAAATACTGCCGCAGCAAGATACTTTTCCGATAATCTTCTTCACCACGAGGAAGGGGAAGCAGCAAGAAAATATTTTGAACAGAGAAAATTAAAACTGCAAACGCTTCGTGCATTTGGCTTAGGTTATTCTCTTCCGGGCTGGGAAAGGTTTATAAATTTCGCCGTCGAAAAAAAATTAGATCTTGATAAAGCACTCGAACTTGGGCTAATAGGAAAAAGTGATGACGGCAGATTGTACGATAAATTTTCCGGTAGAATTATCTTTCCTATATTTTCTCCAAATGGAAGAGTGGTTGCTTTCGCCGGTCGCCTTTTGGAAGAGAGAGAAGGAGCGGCAAAATATTTAAACTCACCCGAATCGTCCATCTATGTTAAAGGCAGAATACTTTACGGTTTATCTCATGCTAAAGACGAAATACGCAAGTTAGATAAAGCCATTTTGGTGGAAGGATATATGGACCTTATCTCTCTTTTCCAAAGCGGAATTAAAAACGTCGTTGCCGTCTCGGGAACATCCTTAACCGAAGAACAGGTGCAGCTTTTATCAAGGTATACAAAAAACGTAGTGCTTCTCTTTGATGCCGATACAGCAGGAATAAAAGCATCTATGCGAAGCATTGAGCTTTTGCTTAAACGTGATATGGAAATTAAGATTGTGTCTCTTCCTCAGGGTGAAGATCCGGATTCATTCGTAAATAAATTCGGCAAGGAACAATTTGAAGAATTAATAAAAAAAGCCGATAACTTTCTTGAATATCAAACCTCCTATTACGAATCGCAGGGAATGTTTGACGACCCTGCAAAGGCTGCTGAAGCAATAAGAGAGCTTGTTAAACCGGCTGCCTTAATAAGTGATGAATTAAAGCGAGGGTTTTTATTACGAACAATCGCTAGAAAATTTAACATCCGCGAAAAATTGCTTGAGGCTGAACTTTATAAGGCATTAGCCAAGGTTGACAAACAAATTGATAGCGAACAAAAGATTGAAGAAAGAAAACACCAAACAGAAAAATTAGCTGTGGCTGTGGATGAAAGTTCAGGATTCGAGAGTACCGAGCTTAATCTCGAAAAAGAAATAATTAAGCTGCTGTTTGAAGCATCCCGACCCGTGATTGAATTTAT
>CAZTDB010000239.1:0-4840 GCA_964612385.1 uncultured Ignavibacteriaceae bacterium | reverse complement strand
TGCGAATATCATCGCCATTCTGTCAAAGCCGAATGCAATACCCCCGTGCGGCGGTGCACCGTATTTAAATGCGTTCATTAAAAAGCCGAATTTATATTCCGCCTCTTCCTTTGAGATACCAAGTACATTAAACATCTTAGCTTGAAGATCTGAGTTGTGTATTCTAATGCTGCCGCCCGCAATTTCATTTCCGTTTAACACCAAATCATAAGCGCGTGCTTTTACTTTTCCAGGGTCTGTATCCATCAACGGAATATCTTCAATGCGCGGGGAGGTAAACGGATGATGCATTGCGTAAAAGCGTTTCGTTTGTTCATCCCACTCGAACAACGGGAAATCGGTAATCCATAATAATTGCGGCTCTGCATCCGGCTTAATCAAATCAAGTCTCTTTGCCATCTCTAATCGAAGTGAACCCATGATTGAAAGAGCTTTCATACGGGCGCCGGATAAAATGAAAATTAAATCGCCAGGCTTGGTATCAAGCTTTGCAGTAAGATTTTTCTTTTCTTCTTCAGTAAGAAATTTTGCAATCGGTGCTTCCAATTCATTTTCTTTAACTCGCATCCAAATTAAGCCTCCGGCACCTAACTTCTTGACGAAATCAGTAAGAACATCAAGCTGGTTGCGTGTATAATCTCCGCAGCCAGGTGCAACCATGCCGGTTATTATACCGCCGCTATCAATTTGATCTTTAAATACTTTGAAAGAAGTATTATGAAACACTTCATTGAGAGTAATCATTGGAAGGTCGAAACGAAGATCGGGTTTATCGCTTCCGTATTTTTCCATTGCTTCTTCAAAGGATAATCTTGTAATAGGCAGCTTTAATTCCTTATTCCATATCTCTTTGAATAAAATTTTCATCAAACCTTCAACAGTTTCAAAAATGTTATCTTGATCTATGAACGACATTTCAACATCTATCTGCGTAAACTCGGGCTGCCTGTCGGCACGAAGGTCTTCGTCTCTGAAACATTTTACAATCTGAAAGTAACGATCGAAACCCGCGACCATTAATAATTGTTTATAAGTCTGCGGCGATTGCGGCAGCGCATAAAATTTCCCCTTATGAAGCCTGCTGGGAACAAGATAATCGCGCGCTCCTTCAGGAGTGCTCTTCATTAAAACAGGGGTCTCCACTTCAACAAAATTGTTTTCATCAAAATATTTTCTAACAAGCTGATACATGCGGTGACGCATCAACAAATTTCTTTGAGGCGATGGTCTTCGTAAATCTAAATAACGATACTTTAATCTGATGTCTTCACTCGTATCAATATTATCTTTTATTGGAAAGGGCGGTGTCTTAGCTTCATTAAGAATGATCAGCTTGTTTGCCATTACGTCTATATGCCCGGTAGCAAGTGCAGAGTTATCGGTTTCGGGGGGGCGTTTTCTTACAATACCTTCAATTGAAATTACGTATTCATTTCTAAGCTCTTTTGCTGCGTTATGAGTTTCTTCGTTAAATCCCGGTTCAAAAACTACCTGAGTAATCCCGTATCTGTCACGCAGTTCTATAAAAATCACACCTCCCAAATCACGGCGTGTGTCAACCCATCCGTTCAGTACAACAGTTTCGCCTATGTTTGATTCTCTTAACTCACCGCAAGTATATGTTCGCGTCTTGAAAAGCATTTTTTTAGATAATTCTCCTTTTTTTTGCATTTGGAAGGCGTAAAAATAATCAATTAAAAATGGCTACACAAATAACCCGCACCGCCACCTCCCCACACTCCCATACTTCCGTAGCACAGATTAAGCGGTTCGCTTTGCACGCAGTAATCTGTGCTATAATATTTCGACACTATTAGTATTACCGCATCTGCACACATCTTGCACAGATTTCAATTTGCATACGATATGTTCAATCCATGCTACGAAGATAAGTTAATTATCCGTAAATTTGCGCTATGAATGTTGTAGATATCATCAGAAAAAAAAGAGACTGCCAATCTCTCACATCCGAAGAAATTGAATTTGTGGTTTCGAATTACACTAAAAAGAAAATTCCGGACTACCAGCTTTCTGCTTTTCTAATGGCTATATACCTCAATGGCATGAACGAGAGGGAAACTGCTTCACTTACTAAAACTATGCTTTACAGCGGGAAAGTAATAGATCTATCTCATATTTCGGGACCAAAAGTAGATAAACATTCAACCGGCGGTGTGGGAGATAAAACCTCATTAATTATTGCACCGATTGCTGCTGCGGCAGGGGTAAAAATGCCCATGATATCCGGAAGAGGATTGGGGCATTCAGGCGGAACTCTCGATAAGCTTGAATCTATTCCCGGATTTAAAATAAATCTTTCCTTAAAAGAATATAAAAATGCTTTAAAGAAATGCGGCGCCGTCTTAATCGGACAAACAAAAGACATAGCACCCGCTGATAAGCTTTTATATGCATTAAGAGATGTAACGGCAACAGTCGAATCAATTCCGTTGATTACTGCAAGCATAATGAGTAAAAAATTAGCCGAAGGAAGTGACGGTCTCGTTCTCGATGTTAAAACCGGCAGCGGCGCTTTTATGAAAAAACAGAAAGATGCCGAACTTTTAGCTTACTCCCTGATGAAAACCGCAAGAATGTTTGATAAAGATGTGATCGCTTTTATTACAGATATGAATCAGCCTCTCGGGCATTACATCGGAAACTGGCTGGAAGTTTATGAATCAATAAAAATATTACAGGGAGAAAAAGTTGAAGACTTACTAACAGTTTCATTAAACCTTGCAGGGGCGATGATTTATTTAGGCAATAAAGCGTCCGATTTAAATGAAGGAATTGAAATAGCGCGCTCACTCATTGATAATGGTAGAGCATTCGATAAATTTATTCAAATAATAAAAACGCAAGGCGGAAATATTTCATTGATAAAAAATCCCGGGAATTATCCTAAACCTAAAATTGTAGAAAGCATCGTATCGGACAAAACAGGTTACTTAACTAATATAAATACTTTCAACATCGGGATGGCGGCAGTAGAGCTAGGTGCAGGCAGAAAAACAAAAGAGGACAAAATCGATCCTATTGCGGGAATAATATTTAATGCTAAACTCGGCGAAAAAATTAAGTGGGGTCAGGTAATAGCCGAACTGCATACTTCGAGCGAAAGAAATATTCAACCGGCAAAGGAATTAATACTCGCTTCACTTAAAATATCGAAGCAAAGTTCTTACAAACATAAATTAATTAAAAAAATTATATTTTAAGGAGGAAATATGGCTGACAGAAAATCTATCATCGAAGAATTAACTAAAAGCTACTGGATGGAAATTGAAACTGTAATGAATTACATCTCAAATTCGGTAAACCTTGACGGTGTAAGAGCTGAAGAGATAAAAAAATCGCTTGCCGTTGATATTACCGAAGAAATAGGGCATGCACAGTCTTTGGCAAAAAGAATAAAAGAGCTTGGCGGTACCGTCCCGGGTTCAATGAACTTTAAACCTTCGCAGGATAAGCTGCAAACATTAGAAGATACTACCGACGTAGTTTCGGTAATTGAAGGAGTTATAGAGGCCGAAGATGGTGCAATAAAACAATACAATAAAATCATCAAGATGTGTGATGGCGAAGATTACGTAACTCAAGATATTTGCATACGCTTATTGGGTATGGAAGAATCGCACCTTATCGAATTCAAAGGCTTCTTGAAAGAGTATAAGAAATAGTTATCCATTTCTTAGAATTTTTTCTTTGTGATATTTTTTATCCCCGTGTCTTAGCGGCAAATTTATAGCAGCTAAGACACGACGGAACGAAATTTTACAGAAGTTTTTTTATACACAGTACTTTTAAATAATCCGAAGATTATTACTGCATCGAAATCTGATTATCGATTTTATTCATAAACAAAGTCTGGGTGGGATAAGCAAACTCAATTCCCCTCTTTTCAAATTCTTCATAAATCTTAAGATTAATAGTTTGCTGCGTATCCATATATTTAACATAATCGGAACCTAACACAAAGTACACAAACTCAAAGTTTAGACTGAAATCGCCGTAAGAAGAAAAATGACCTCTGTCATAAGTAACATCGGGCTGAGATTCTATAATATTTCTAACAATTACGGGAACTTCAGAAAGAAGATTTGCGGGTGTTTGATAAACAACACCGAGCTTAAAAACTACACGCCGCTTTTCCATCCGTTTATAGTTGTGCACCCGTGAATTTGTCAGATCGGTATTTGAGAGAATGATCTGTTCTCCACTAAGGCTGCGCAAGCGCGTAGTTTTAATTCCAATATATTCAACCGTACCTATCTTATCACCTACAATTATGAAGTCGCCTATTTCAAACGGACGGTCGAAAAAGATAACAAAATAACTAAACAGATCACCGAGTATGGTTTGAGCCGCAAGAGCAATTGCTATTCCGCCGATGCCTAAGCCTGCAATTACTGCAGTAATTTCAAAGCCGAGATTATCTAACAAGAAAATAAATCCCAATGCCCAGATAATTAAATTGATAAGAGTAGTTATCCCCTTTACCTGCTTTTTTCTTTCTTCCGCTTTTTCCTGTTTATCTAGATAAAGATTCAATGAGTAATTGATTACTGAAGTAATAAACTTAATTGCAAAGAAAGTAACGAGCACGGCGGAGATTACGTTGATAATCTGAAATGTTTTATCCGGTATGGTTAAAGTTTTAGCTGCCAAATAGAATGAACCGAAATAGAGCAGCGGAATACCCGACTTTTCAACACCCTTTATGAGGAAGTCATCCAAGGTTGTATCAGTTTTAGCAGACCATTTTTTTAGTCTGCTTAATACTATTCTTTTAAAAATATTTATAAGAATGATACCTAAAACAAATACGCCGAATGCA
>CAZTDB010000238.1:0-4850 GCA_964612385.1 uncultured Ignavibacteriaceae bacterium | reverse complement strand
TATTCATTGAAGAACCAATACCTGCGCTTGCACCGCTGTAAGCAAAATATGGGCTTTCATCAAAAAAGGTATTTCCAAATTGATAAATTCTTGATGTATCCCGCCATCTGCCAGGATTCGTATTGTATTGAAATTCAATTCGATTTAATGACACCTCATAAAAAGTATTCGCACTTAAGATGTGAGTAAATTTTCCACCCGCAATATTCATATCAATCTTGCTCGGTGCCCAGTAATCTGTAGCATAAATTCGTGCATCAAGATAACTCGCCCCGGAACGGATATCCAATTCATCAGCTATGCTTTCAGAGGTTCTGAAGATACCGGGTCCTCCGCTTCGGCTGCTGCCGGTTCCGGTCATACGACCGATCATTCCGTCAACCGAAACTTTCATCGAGCTGCTTATATCGGCAGTGAACTTTAATTGTGAACTATAATCGCGATACGCATCATCGGATAAAGGAATAAAATACATTTCGCGAGAAGCTCGATATGAAGCAGCAAATCTTAAGTTGCCAAGCTCTTTGCTTATGAAAGGTACAGGACCATTCACATTCATATCGATATCGTAATCTGAATCCTGAACATCAAGCTGTTTTCTGTGCTGCCATAAGAATAATCGCTGTGCAGCTTCGGGTGTAAGATCATTGGTTGGATCGTTATCGCCGACTAACTCTTCGGAAACTTTATTCCAACCTCGAAATTCTTGATACTGCCCTTGTGTATATTTATCCCATGCACCGTTTTTTGTTCCGGTCCATGCAACATCATCATCGATATAAGGACGAATCCAGTACGACTCAGGTGAATTTGCCGAAGGACCGAGATGCTTGTTAGCCTGTGCTCTATATCTGCCAAGAAACGTGAAGCTGTACTTATCTCTTTTGCCTTCTTTTGTAACCACATTTACAAGACCGGAACGGATGTTTCCGTATTCAGCATTAAATCCTCCGGTTTGAACCTGAATTTCTTCAACCGATGTTAGACTGATACCGGTAAAGGGACGATTATCTCTTTCATCCCGAAGTGTAATGCCGTTTATTACAAAGGCGGTTTGATCTGCGCTCCCCCCTCTAATCAAAGGTCCGATTTCTCCTGTTTGAATACCTGCCTGCAGGGCAATTATATTTTCTACACGTACCGTCGGAAGATTTTGAATTTCTTCAATGCTCAAGTTGGCAACACTGGAGGAAACATCCCGTTTAACGATCGGAGCAGTTGCCACTACAACAACCTCCTCGGTTTGAATGGTAATTTCGGTCAGCTCCACATCGAGGTTTGTAGTTAAGTCGATATTAACACGGACATCAACTATAGTAAGAGTTGCATAACCAATGCTTGAGAATCTTAAAGAATAGGTTCCCGGAGGTACAGTAATGATTGAATAAAAGCCTTCAACATTAGCAGCAGCACCCATCGTAGTTCCCTCAATAATAACATTTACACCTACGATTGGCTCACCGGTATTTGAGTCTTTAACCGTACCGGATATTTTCCCTCTTTGTGCTAATGTAAGGTTTGCAGATACAAGGAGAACCAAAAGGATTTGAAGTAACAATAACCTCATATTAATTGCTCCTCATTTTAGGAATTGACTAATCTCTTTACCCGGAAGAGTTAAAAAACCGGGCAAAATTCAGTGGAAATAATTATTTAAACTAATTACACTAAAAAACGTAAGAATTTTTATTTCCATTGTCAATAATATTCGGTGTAAACAATCTCAACGCGTTTTTTATAGCTAATTACACTGTGCTTTGCGGTATTATTATTCAGATTTATGTAATTCGCTTAACAGGTAAATTCTTTTTTGAATATTAATATAGGATTTAACAATGAACTATGTGAAAAAAAAATTTTTAAATTTTTTTTACCTTATTTTAATTAAAATTGATTAAATTAATACGCTATAAGATTCACTGAATCCCAAACCATCTTTTTCCCTTTCAGAAATGCTTCGGTTCCAAGGTGACATGAGATATCTTCGTCAAAAGCAAAATTTATATCGCACGTCGTTTTACCGCGTGTTCTTACAGCATCAAAAAATTCATGAAATAACTTTTCAAGCGGAGACATTCCGTTTTCTCTTTCTACTTTAATGACCTCTGTTGGCTTATTTTCATCCGGCTTTATTTCCCTTGAAGAATATTTAGGAGAAGTAGGTTCTCCCCAAATATAAATCTCACTGCCTCTGCTTGTCATAGTTGCATCCGTTCCGATAAACTCTGTACTTCTTGGCGCGTTTGACGAAGCGAAGTTAGCATTAAAGAGCAAGCTTAATGCTTTATCCGGGTATTCATAAACTGAGGTATAAACATCAGGGACCTCGAAGTAATCCTTCAATGCATAAACACCGCCGGATGCTACGGCAGAGTGAGGAATATGAACATCCATTATCGGATTTATTGCGGCAAGAGTATGTGAAAATAAATCGCCGCATACACCTGTACCATAATCCCAATAACACCGCCATTGAATTATACGCTTAGGATCAAAGTCGCGGTATGGTGCAGGTCCTAAAAATTCTTTCCAATTTATTGTCTTTTCATTTAGATCGAAAGGCACGGGCCAATCCCAAATTCTTCTTGCAAGGGGAATGTATTTATAAGTTCTGATAGTGTGAACTTTACCAAGCATTCCAGACTGAACTATTTCATGCATCTTCCAGGTAGCCGGGTTTAAAGCAACACTTTCATTTAATTGAACTACGCGATTAGTTCGCTCTACTGTTTTCTTTAATAACACTCCTTCTTCAATGCTGTGAGTAGGACATTTTTCGATAAAAATATCTTTGCCTGCCTCGCATGCATCTATAGCCATCTTAGCATGCCAATGGTCGGGAGTAAAGATCATCACACAATCTATATCTTTGTTCTCTAATATTTTTCTATAATTGTCATAGTATTTCGTTTGCGTGCCGAAAATTTCTTCGGCGTATTTCAATGCGTCGTCATATATATCGCACACAATTCTGATTTGTTCTTTATCGAAAGGGCGAACGGTTACATCGGATTTATTATAGTAGCCTCTTGTTCTCTCTTCACGCGAAATTGTATCGAAGCCTGTGGGAACCGGTGCAGCCATCGGATGAAAATAACCCATCCTGCCAACCATTTGACGAGCCCTTATACCAAAACCGATAATGGCAACACCTATAGTATCGTTCGGTGAAGGATTTCTTAAAAAAGCAGGTGCCCCGAAGGTGCTTGCAAAGGCTAAGCCTGCTGCACCGACAGCGCCTTTTTTAATAAAACTTTTACGTGTCATCTTTTGTTTAGCCGATGACATTAGATCCTCCTTTTAATTTTTGTTTAAGATTAGAAGCATGTTTACTCTTTGTTAAGAATAATCCAGTCACAAAGTCAGTCTAATTCCCAGCTAAGATTTTTTCACATTCTCTTTCGATTTATCCCAGTGTACAACTTTACCTGAATCAATCGACATATTAACCATGTGCGCACAAGCTGCCGCACGGTGACCGATCAGCGCATCTTCCTTAGTTGTACCGCCTTTTTTTATTGCATCAAATAATTCCTGAAAGTGGAGCGTGGTGCTGTCTGTTCCTTCGCTCGTGTAAATTTCTGTTGACTCAAGCACTTTTGGAGGACGTGTGCGGGGTCTTTCTTCAAGACTAACTTTTGGATCTTTGTAATAAGCTTCCTGCAACGCTTTAGGCCAGCTATCCACAATCCAGCCGTTATCGTTATTTACAATTTCGGGAATTAATCTTAATTGACCGCCTGCAAGCTCTAACGTTGCTTCGGTACCCATAATTTGAATTCCGCTGCCACCGCCGGTAGTGTTATTGAACGTACCGCTTAAGCTAACCATAAAACCTTCAGGGTATTCAAGCGAAGCATTTATTGTATCCGGGACTTCGTGAGTTTTAGTCCATCTATATAAGTTTCCCATACCGATTGCACTTTTACACATGTAAACGCCCATGACGTAGTGAATGCTATTGCACAAGTGAACAAAAAGATCTGTCGACATACCGCCTGAATAATCTTTAAAACATCTCCACCTGAAAAATCTTTCAAGATTGAAAGGTCTTTTTGGAGCGGGTCCTAAAAAGGCTTCCCAATCGACTGTATCTTTGTTTGCATCCGGCGGTATCGGATAAATCCACGCACCGGACGCAGTGTTTCTATTATACGAAGCCCGTATCATCGTTATTTGTCCCAATCTTCCGGCAGCAATCATTTCTTTTGCTTTACCTGAAAGTGGTGAACTAACACCTGAACTGCCGACCTGTACAATAACTTTATTTCGCTTTGCCGCTTCCACGATTTCAACACCTTCGTCTATTGTGTAGGTTAACGGCTTTTCAATGTAGACGTGTTTACCTTTATTCATAGCATAAATTATTTCTTCAGCATGAAGATGATCGGGAGTTGAAATAACTACAACGTCGATGCCCGGATCATCTACAATTGCTTGATAATTCTTCAAATCCTTTGCCCTGCCGTTTGTTCTTGCGATAGCTCTCTCTACACGTCCTTTATAAGCATCGCATACTGCTACTATTTCAGCTTCAGGAATATTTTTGATATTTTCCATTAACTGCTGGGCACGTGCTCCAACTGCAATCATCCCTACAGTAATTTTATCACTCGGATTAATTCTTTTGTTTTTATAAACCGGCTGAGCTTTTCCTAGTTCGTTAATGCCCAGGCTGAGTCCGGCTGCACTCAAAGCACTGAGCTGAATAAAATTTCTGCGATTAAGTTTTTTTGATGCCATTTCTTTACTCCATTCTTTTTGTGTTTGTTTTGAAAAAGAACTTTTGTTTAAAAATCAAACTACCCTTTGGCTTTTTTCATCCCAGAGAACTTTTCTTCCTTCAAGAT
>CAZTDB010000237.1:0-4869 GCA_964612385.1 uncultured Ignavibacteriaceae bacterium | reverse complement strand
ATTATTTAAAACCGTTTAGTCTTTATTTTCTGCGAGATCAGGGTTTTATCGGGCAGCCAAATGAAGTGATAATGTACGGATCGGGATTTAACTCAATTAGTTTTTTTGAAGATGGAATTCTTTACTCTAACAGGCAGCATAATGCACTTGACCTTAACTCAATTCAATCCGAAGATATTGATTCGATTGAAATAATTCCGCTGCCACGTGGTTTTTTGTTTGGTCAAATTAACAACTATGTAAGCGTAAATTTTATATCAAGAGATTTTATGCCGCGCGAACCTTACTCACGCGTAAAGTATTATGAAGGACCTTACGGTGAAGCGATGGTTGACGCCTACTTTAATTCATTCATTATGAAGAAACTTCTTGTAACCGCAGATGTGACAAACCGAAAGGTTGATCAACGATACTATAACAGCAGCTTCAGCATTTGGCAGGCAAAAGTTAAGCTAAAGTATTTGGCTGCAGAGACTTTTAATATTGCCGGCAGCTATAGTTTTGTTAATTACGAAGCGGGATTGAGCGGCGGAGTTAACGTTGACAGCATAGCCCGGTTCGTGCTGAATGTAAATGAGGTTATGTACGATGTAATTTCCGCTCCGGTTTACAGCTTGACCGAAACTCAAAATGCAAAACAGCATCATTTCGGAGTTAGAGTGCTAAGTAATCTCTCAGAAAGCTATTCTCTCGATGCAAATCTTTATTACAAATTTTATCTCGATGAAATATCAAACGAGGACGACATAGAAAAGCAAGCAATAAAAGAGAAAAGCAAAATATACGGTGCATCAATCAGGCAATCGCTCGTTTATGATATTTTTAATGCGGGAATTAACGGTGCTATCGATTATACATCAAACAGAAATTTTAATGATATGATTGATAATTACAGCGAGTCAAGCTTTGATATCATGAACGCTTCAGCTTCGGCATCGTTATCAACCTATTTGCTGGATAGTATTTTTGTTCCGTCGGTTTTCTATAAATATTCCTATCATAAAAATTTTATACTTACCAAGCCAGCAGCGGCACACGGAATCGGTGCCGATATTTTTATAAATGTGAACGAGAATCTTAATTTCTATACCGGTTACTCTACATTTGAATTAACAGATGTAAAGAAAATAGTGAACAACTTTGAATTAGGCATGAACTTCAAATATGATTTATTTTCATCTAACCTGCGTTTACTTAGAAAAAGCGGCAGCTTTATCCCGGAACCCTTAAGCGTAAGAAGAATGTCGATCTTTCCTTTACGTGAATATGTTGACCAAAACTTTTGGGGTTCGGGAATTGAGCTTAACTTCAAGCTATGGAAGATTTTGCTTGAAGCTCAATCGCATTATTATTTCACAACTGGTAACAGCAGCGAAAATGTCTTACTCGGTATGCCCAAAATAAAAATTTTAGGCGGACTCTATTTTAATGATATACTTTTTGATTCCAACCTTGATATCAAAGCTGGTTTTTTATTCACTTATACAGGAAAGCAGAAATATTTATTTAGTGAATCTGTCATTAACAGCAGCGTAAAAACTTTTGTGAATATTGATGAATCGTTTAAAATAGATTTTACTCTTGCAGGCGAAATTCAGAAAACGGCGATTGTATATTTTGTATGGGAAAATTTATTCGACTCAAAATATTTTATAACACCGTATTATCCTATGCCCGAAAGAACAATCCGGTTCGGGCTTGCGTGGGAACTTTCAAATTAGATTAAGCACGGTAGAATAATACTTATTCCGATAGTAACTATTAAATAGATATGATAAAGCAAAAAAAAATTATCTTAACAGTTTTATTGACGGGAATTCTGTTCGAAGCACTTTTGCTGTATTTTGTATACTTCAATGGTGAAGGGAACATTCCACTCTACATGATAACCTATTTTGCAGCGTTTATTATTTTATTCAATGCCTATCTAATTCTCAAAAAGTTTAGTCATGAAAGAAAATCTGATTCATCCCTGCCGGATAAAGTAACAGTTAAACTTTTAAAATTTTTTAAGATCGAAACCACCATCCCTTCCACGTATAAAATTGCTTTTATTATAATCGGCTTCGGGATTTTATTCCGCATCACTTTGTCTTTTACACAGCCTACCACCTCACCCGATGTTTACCGCTATATATGGGAAGGGAAATTAATCGTACACGGTTATAATCCTTTTGAGTATGCACCGAATGATGACCGTCTGCTCGACCTCTACGGCGATGAGCTGCCTGAAAAAGTTACGTTTAAGAACATGACTGCCATCTATCCACCCGCGGCTCAATATACTTTTGCGGCTGCATATCTTATCGGCGGCGAAAGTTTCTTCGGATTGAGGCTGCTCTTTTTGCTCTGCGAAATAATTACGATGATTTTTATTCTTAAGCTGTTAAATCTTAAAGAAAAAGATCCTGCGCTTGTAATCCTTTATGCATGGCTTCCTCTTGTGATAATGGAGTTTTTTATTAACGTTCATTTAGATGCATTGGGAATAGCTTTTTTTATTGTGTTCATTTATATGATGGAAAAAGACAAATATATTTTGTCATCAATATTATTTGCGCTTTCATTTCTAACAAAGTTTCTTCCTGTTCTTATCTTACCTTTGCTTTTGAAGAAACTAGGATTAAAAAAGAGCATGCTTTTCTTTATAGTGTTCATAATAGTATCGGTTATTTTCTATCTGCCGTTTATAACCGGCGAGCATGCAATTACAAAGTTTATTTCGGTTTACATTCAGCGCTGGGAATTTAATGGTTCGATATATAAAATTTTAAAATCGACATTTCTAAGCGGAGCTACCTCCAGAATTCTATGCGGTTCTATGCTTGTTATTTCAATCGGATTGATTTCGATTTATTATAAAAGATTTACCAATGGTGTATTTGCTGTGCTGCTTTGTTTAACGATTTTTTCAACTACTGTTTATCCGTGGTATCTCGGATGGATTGCGGCAGTAAATCCGTTTGTCGGATTTTATTCGGTGGGCAGCTTAATGTTTTTAATTAATTTTTCTAACTTCACCCCATTAGGTGAGGTTTGGCAGGAGTACCTTTGGGTGTCATTAATTCAATACATTCCGTTCTATCTTTTATTAACTGTCGATTTGTTAATGTATAAGAAGAAGTGGATGTTTATTAATAATCATTCCCTCCCGGATGAAGAGAGGGAATGATATTAAGAATTTAATTCTGCTCAACCCTTCCGCTTAAATGCTTGCCCAGAAATTTTTCCATAGCTTCGTAAAATTCGAACCGGTTTTCTTCATTTCTGAAACCGTGCCCTTCATTATCCTTAACTATGTAAGGAACGTCGATACCTCTGCTGCTTAATGCTTCTACCATTTGGTCAGATTCAGATTTAGCAACGCGGGGATCATTAGCTCCTTGCGCAATCAACAGGGGCGATTTTATCTTATCGACATGGAAAACGGGTGAAGCTGCTTCCATCAGCTCTTTATCGTCTTCGGGATGACCTACCATTTCGTACAGCATTTCAAGATATGGTTTCCAATATGGAGGAATGGAATTCATAAAGGTGAATAAATTCGACACCCCTACATAATCAACTCCGCATACATAGAGATCGGGAGTAAATGCAAGCCCGGCTAATGTAGCATAACCGCCGTAGGAGCCGCCGTAGATGCCTATTCTATTCGGATCGGCGATTCCTTGTTCAATAAGCCAATTAACGCCGTCGGTTATATCGTCCTGCATTTTCTTTCCCCACTCTTTAAAACTGATCTCCCAGAATTTTTTACCGTATCCGGTTGACCCTCTAAAATTTACCTGCAGCACTGCATAGCCGCGGTTTGCAAGAAATTGAACTTCCGGATTAAAACCCCAACTATCGCGAAACCAGGGACCACCATGAGGATTAACCACTACGGGAAGATTTTTTGCTTCAACGCCTTTAGGAATTGTAAGGTAGCCGTGAATAGTCAGACCGTCGCGTGAAGTATATTTAATCGGTTTTTGATCTGAAAGAATATTTTCGTCCAGCCACGGGCTTATATCGGCTAACTTGAAGAACTCCTTAGTTTTCAAATCATAAAAGTAATATGCACCGCGCGATTTATCACTGTAAGTTCGAACTAATACTTTATCTTCTTCTTTATTCTCGTTTGCAACAACAACTTCGTAACCTGGGAGTCTCTTTTCAAGTTCTTCCTGAAGCTGTTTTCGTTCCGGGTCAAAAAAATGATAGTGTCTCTTGTCGGTTACAAAAGAAACACCCGCAATAATTTTTCTCTTATCGGAGCTGATGAGACCGGCAACATCAACATCCGGGTGTTCATAAATTAATTCTAACTCCTCATTGTTTTCAATATCGTATTTTACAATTGCTAATTTATCTCTGCCGAGGTTAGATAACATGTAGAGAGATTGATTATCATAAGTGAACATAGCAGGTGAAATAGTTTCTTTAAAGTTTGTTGTAATTTTTGTGCTGAATTCTTCTGCTTCGGTTTTACGATACAATACAGACGTATTCACTCCATCAGTCGTAATAGCTATTCTGAGCTTCCCGTCATGGTCAGTCATCCAGCCGGTAATATTGCCGGGATTTTCCGCAATCATTTCCATTTCGCCCGTATTAATATTTATTCTATAAACATCGAAGAATTGAGGATTTCTTTTATTCATTGAAATAATCATCTCTTCTTCGTTTTCATCGAGATCGTCAATTACCATTACTCGAACTTTTTCAAATGGAGTTAGATCTTTTGGTTCTTTTCCGTCAATGTTAACTGCATACAACCGGAAGTTCTCATCACCCCCTTTATCCTGCACATAAACAATGCGGTTGTTATTAGCCCAAAAGTAGCCGGCAATATCGCGTTCGGTAGCCGAAGTAATGCGGGTTACTTCT
>CAZTDB010000236.1:0-4873 GCA_964612385.1 uncultured Ignavibacteriaceae bacterium | reverse complement strand
TGGGTTCGTTAACATCTTCAGAAATCAAGTCTGCTGTTATTTTTATTGCAATACTTGCGTTATGGTCTACCGATAAGCTGCATGGAATAAGCGCAACAGCGATTGCTTTCGTCGGAGCTATTGTAGCCTTGCTGCCGCGTGTCGGCATTGTAAAATGGAATGATGTCGATATACCCTGGCATCTGATGTTATTCTCGGCAGGTGCTTATACTTTAGGCGCCGGATTGGATGCTACAGACCTTCCTTCGATTTCCGTTAAAGCTCTCTTTGATCATATTGGAATCGGAAACCATACTGAGTTTTGGGTTCTATATTTGCTTTTAACCGCTGTGATGATTTTTAGTGCGCTGATTTTTCAATCTAAAACGATGCGAACTATGATATTCATTCCTATTGCTATCGGCGTTGCAAACAGATTCGGATTCGATGTTGTAAGTCTTGCACTGCCGGTAGCATTTATGATAGAACATGTTTACGTCCTGCCCTTTAACAGTAAGCCGGCTGCATTATTATATGAAACAAATCATTACGGCTTAGGCGATACTTTTAAATTCGGAATTACTTTGATGCTAATTGCATGGGTGCTAAACATAATTGCCGGAGAAACGTGGTTTAAATATTTGGGAATTACTCCAAATGGAGTCTTCGGAATATTTTAAGCTTTCTGAAGTTCATCTATTAATATTAAATAAGGTAAACACTGATGTCTTTATTCTTAAGTAAAACAAAAAAATTAGAAGCACAGGTTGATGAGTTTTTAGATCATGTTATAAAGGGGGGGTTAATTTTTAAGCTGGGGATAAAGTGCTATCTCGAAAATCAGCATGAAGAATTTGAAAATCATCTGAAAGATTTAAGAAAAATAGAAGATAAAGCAGATGATCTTCGCCGGAATATTGAGGTAAGGCTTTATACCCGTACTCTTATCCCAGAATCGCGTGGAGATGTACTTGGATTGCTGGAAAGCTGCGATAAGGTATTGAATATAACAACTGAAACATTACTTGAGTTTTCAGTTGAGATTCCGCAAATACTGCCGGAGCTGAAACAAAATTTTATTGATTTGGCAGAAAGCTCTATTGAATGTCTCGAAAATACGGTAAGTGCGATAAGAGCATATTTTAAGAATATAGATGCCGTAAGAGATTATATAACTAAAGTTCAATTCTATAAGAAAGAAACGAATAAAATAGCAGAACGAATTAAAAGAAATGTTTTTCGCAACGAGCTTGATCTGAGTTCAAAAATTCATATACGCTACTTTTCATTTCATATAGAAAGAATTGCTGAAAATTCAGAAGATGTTTGCGATAGATTATCGATTGCAACAATAAAGAGGTTTGAATAAGCGTGGATTTAGCAGTATGGTTTTTTATCAGCAGCGGGTTATTCCTCGGCTGGTCTTTAGGTGCTAACAATGCTGTATCGTTGTTTGGCACTGCCGTTACATCCAGAATGGTTAAGTTTAAGACTGCGGCAATAATTGGAGGAATTTTTACTCTGCTCGGCTCCGTAATAAGCGGTGCCGGCACTACTAATACTTTAAATAACCTTGGCGGAATAAATGCAATTGCGGGAAGTTTTACCGTTGCTCTTGCTGTTGGTATTTCAATCACCTGGATGACCAAAGTAAAGCTTCCCGTTTCTACATCGCAGGCAGTAGTCGGTGCAATAATAGGATGGAATGTTTTTACCGGTTCACCTACAGATTTTCTTTCGCTCTCAAAAATATTAATGAGCTGGGTTGTCAGTCCTATAATAGCGGGTGTTTTTGCATTCCTTATTTTCAAGCTGGTAAAAAGAACCGTGCTCAAATGGCATATTCACATGCTCGAGCTTGATAACTACACAAGGATCAGTTTAATAATTGTGGGTGCCTTAGCTTCTTATTCATTGGGGGCAAATAACATTGCCAATGTTATGGGGATGTTTGTATCGGCTTCACCCTTTAATGATTCTGATGTTTTGGGCTTGTTTTCAATTTCAGGTTTGCAGCAGCTTTTCTTTTTTGGAGGATTAGCTATTGCCGTTGGAATTTTTACTTATGGTTATAATGTAATGGTAACTGTGGGAAAAGATTTGTATAAAATTTCACCCATTACAGGATTTGTTGTAGTTCTTTCAGGATTTTTAGTGTTCTCCCTCTTTACATCTCAATCGCTCGAAACATTTTTGTTAAAAAATAATTTACCCTCAATACCTTTAGTACCGCTTTCTGCTACTCAGGCATTTATTGGTGCCGTAATCGGGGTGGGGTTAGCAAAAGATCCGTTGTCAATAAATCTTAAAGTTTTCGGAAAAATTGCTGTTGGTTGGGTTACGGCACCTTTAATAGCAGGTATCTTATCGTTCATATCACTGTTCTTTGTTCAAAATGTGTTTGAACAAAAAGTTATTCTTCCGGTGCCTTATGAAATTTCACAGTCGGTAGTTTCCCGGCTGAATGAAGAAGGCGTTGAAACAGATAATTTAAACGACCTTGTGGGAGTTAGATTTACAAATAAAAAAATATTCAGAAACGAATTGCTTAGCAGAAGCGATTTCAGCAATAATCATCTATTCCTGATTTTTAATTATGCATTAGTTGACAGCTTCAAGATTGATTCAGTTGCTGTAATGGAAAAATTAGATTCAATAAAATTTACAAGGGACCAAATTGACGAATTAAAAATGCTCCATGGTAAATCCTTCAGCCATAGAATTGATTTTGAGAAAGCAGTCTTTCCAGCTGATAAGGGCTGGGGTGAAACCGGAAATAAATTAAAAGATAAAGAACTAAAAGAAAAAATTTTGTTAATCGAGCAATTGTGCAGAGTTCAACCGGATAAGTAATAAAATGAAAAATTAATCTTAACTAATTAAAAACCAACAAAGGGTGAAACATGAATAAAGTACAACATTTTTTTTCGTTGCTGCAGATATTAGTAGTGATCATTTGTTTTACTGCGGCAAATGCTCAAGATACACGCATACCGGGCGGTGAACAAAAAATGCCGCTCAGTTCAGAAGTTAAAAACGGCAAGCTCGTCTTCGAGTCGGAAGATGGTTCGTTTCGCTGGTGGATCGACTCAAGAATTCAAATCGACGGTGCTATGTATTTTGAAAACAAAAATGCTATGAGCAACGGAACTACTTTTCGAAGATTAACCTTTGCTTTAAAAACCGTTCTGCATAAGGATTGGGAAGCCGAATTAGACGTTGACTTTTCTGAAGCAGTATCAACTAAATCGCAGATTGACCTTCGGGATATGTGGATAAAATATACTTTCCCGGCATTCAATCTATCTCTTCAAATAGGAAACTTCAAAGAGCCTTTTGGAATGGAAAGACTGAACAGCTCGCGTCTTCTTACTTTTTTGGAGCGCTCGGCAGCTACGAATGCTTTAGCAATGGGAAGAAGGATCGGAGTTTCTGCTCGATATTGGACCGATTTTGGTCAAATTACTGCCGCAGTTATGGGACATGAGAATGGCACCCGAATCGATAAAGGACAACGTGATGAAGGTTTTTCAACTAACTTAAGAGCTTCTGTTGCACCAATAAATCGATACGGACAAAGTCTTCATATCGGGCTTGCCGGCTCATACAAAATTCCCGATGCAACATCTGAATTAAGACCAAACACAATTGAAATAAACGCACGGACTGAAACTTATGTATTCAATCCTAAATTTTTACATACAGGCGATATTTCGGATGTGAATTATTACAACCGGTACGGAGCCGAATTAATGTTTATCCAGGGTCCATTCTACTTCCAATCCGAACTCTTAGGCACTACTATTAAAAGATGGTATGATAAACCAACTATTAACTTAAGAGGCGGTTATGCATTGGCTTCATGGATGGTGACAGGTGAAACCCGTTATTATTATATCGATGAGGGTGAAGCAGGACCTATAGAAAGTCCGAAGAATTCCTGGGGTGCTGTAGAGCTTGCCGCACGTTATAGTATATTGGATCTAAATGATAAAAATGCTCAGATAAAAGGAGGACGTTCAAATCAATGGATGTTTGGAATAAATTATTATCCTAACTCCAGTATAAAGCTGCAGTTTAATTATTCGATAGTAAATCTCGATGAATTTGCAACACGCAAAGGTAATTTAATTGGAGATGATGATCATTCATTTATCCAGATGCGTGTTCAAGCATCGTTATAAATTAAAGGGAGAAGCGAAAATGAAACTAAAAGTATTAGCATCAATAATCTTTATTCCGTTATTATTCGTCTCATGTTCAAGAGACGAACCTAACCCCATAATACCGGCACCGCCTCCAACCATTAATCCGGTAGTGATGAATGAAATCTATTCCCGCGGTACAGCAGATGATCCCGATTGGATTGAGATTTATAATCCAAATTCCTCAGCGGTAGATATGAGCGGGTATAAAATTTACGACAACGGCGGACAGAGCGGTTCAAAACCGAAAAAAGAATTCCCTACTGGAACTGTGATTCCTGCAAACGGCTTTTATGTGATAGTAACCGATGATGCCGATGCAAGCGGTTTTGGGTTATCAAGCGGCGGAGAAGAAGTGTGGCTTGAAAATGCTGCCGGAACCGTAATTGAAAATGTCGTCTTTCCGGCATTAGAGGCAACTCAATCTTACGGAAGAATTCCGGATGGAGGAAACTGGCAGGTAGTGGATAATATTACCCGTGGAGCTTCCAATAGTACCGGCGGTGACGTTGTTCTGCCAATTGTTATGAATGAAATTTATTCAAGAGGCGATGCAACAAATCCCGATTGGATTGAAGTCTATAATCCCAATGCTGCTCCGGTCAATATCGGCGGATATAAAATTTATGATAATGGAGGAAATGCCGGCACAAAACCTAAAATGGAATTTCCAGCCGGTACTATCTTAA
>CAZTDB010000235.1:0-4880 GCA_964612385.1 uncultured Ignavibacteriaceae bacterium | reverse complement strand
TCAAGACAATATTTTTTTGAAAAATTCCCTTGCTTTTATATTTAATATTTTTTATGATAAACAATTATAAGCACCCAAAGTTTTTTCATCTTATAAATGAGGCGTATCAAAAAAGATCTTATTATGAAATTCCGTATTGAAATATTTTTGAAAATCAAAACATTTCCTTACTGAAAATACCTTTTTAGAGAAGACTCATAAATAAAACATAATGTGAGGATGAAGTGGGTTTAATAGCGGTAGACTTAAATAGTACGAGTGTAACCAGTGCAGCATTGGGGAAAACAGGAAAAATTCTTCAGAAGGAAAAAGTAAGTATTGAAAATCTAAGCGGTTCGCAAGTCAGCGATCTAATCCAGGTTCAAATCCGTAAAATCCTTAAGTCATTCGAGCAGAAGCCAATTCAAATTAAATCTGCGGGAGTATCTGTTCCCGGAATTTACTATTCGAAGATCGGGAATGTTTGGGCGCCGAATATTCCCGGGTGGGAAAACTATCCTTTGAGAAAAGAAATGAATCAGCTTTTGATTGAACACAATATTTTAGTGAAGATTGCAAGCAAAAGAACATGCGATATTTTAGGAGAACAATGGCTTGGCGCAGCAAAGAAAACTAAGAACGCGGTTTATCTGTCGGTAGGAAAAGGAATTGGTGCGGGAATATTAATCGATGGAAAAATTCTTCACGGATTTAATGACGGAGTAGGTGCAATAGGATGGATGGCGCTTGGTCACCGGTATTGTGAAGAATATAAAGCAAGAGGATGTCTCGAGTATTATACGTCGGCTCCAGGAATATTAAATTCAGTAAAGGTAGAAATCGCTTCAAGTAAAAAATATTCCGGCATGTTGAAGAAAAAAGATTCCGGCGAGCTTATAATTGCCGATATATTCAGAGCCTATGAGTTGAATGATCCGATAGCACGAAAAGTATTAAACAGAACCATAACTTTTTGGGGAATAGCAACGGCAAACCTTATCAGCTTATTTAATCCCGAGATAATAATATTCGGCGGTTCGCTGTTCGGACCTGCTTTAAAGTTTCTTGACAATATAAGATCGGAAGCGGAAAAATGGGCACAGCCGATTTTTATGGATAAAGTAAAATTTGTTTCATCGCAGCTTGGTGCAAGCGCCGCGCTTTTCGGTGCAGGTCATTTGGCTTTGAGGAAGTTTTGATGGGGGGGCATTCAATTACTTAGATAGTGTGTTGATCTACAGATTTGTATTATGTAACAGATAAGACATTTTCCCCTCAAAGTCAATAATTTTTTTCAAAGAAAAATTTACTTGACTTTTCCAGCCATCCTCAGTTAAGTTGACAAAAGAATTAAAAACAATTAACTATCAATCCATGGCAGTAATTGGAATCGATCTTGGCGGGACAAAGCTTGCCGGTGCAGTATTCAATCATGAAGGTGAAATAATTACAGAGGAAACTCTGCCGCTGCTTAAAAGAAGCGGTAAAGAAGTCGGTGCTTTGATAAGAGAATTGGCGCAAAAATTAATTTCTGATGCCGTGGAAAAGGGTGCAGTTATTAATGCTATAGGCGCTTGTGTACCGGGAATAAGTTATTCCAAAACGGGAAGAGTCTGGGCACCGAATATCCCGGGATGGGAAGACTACCCTCTATTAGAAGAATTAAAAACCGCCGCCGGAGCTAATGATATTAAAATTAAAATAGACAGTGACCGCGCATGCAGCATACTTGGCGAAGCATGGATTGGTGCGGCTAAAGGATGCAGAGACGCCATCTTCCTTGCAGTCGGTACCGGCATCGGCGCAGGTATTATGATTGACGGAAATATTTTGCGCGGTCATCAGGATATTGCAGGTGCAATTGGCTGGCTTGCATTGGACAGACCATTTAAAGAAAAGTACGTTTCATGCGGCTGCTTTGAATATCATGCTTCGGGCGATGGAATTGCAAAGGTGGCAAAAGAGAATTTGAGTAAGGATAGCTTATACACTGGAATTTTAAAACAAAAAAATTTCGAAGACATCACGGCACATGATGTATTTGAAGCATTTGAACAAAACGATCCGATGGCTAAAAAGGTTTTAAACGAAGCAATTGAATTTTGGGGAATGACAGCCGCAAATCTTGTAAGCTTATTCAATCCCGAAAAAATAATTTTTGGCGGCGGAGTGTTTGGACCCGCTGTAAAATTTCTTGATCATATTATGATTGAAGCAAGGAAATGGGCACAGCCTATCAGCATAAACCAGGTTAAGTTCGAAGGATCAATGTTGGGTGGAAGAGCCGGTCTGTACGGTGCAGGTTACTTAGCCTTAAAGCTTCTTGAAGAATAAATCCGGGGTGATTATGGGTTATAAAAAATCTTTAGTATTTAGTGCGGCGTGTTTAGGCATGCTTCTCTTCGGGATAGTTTTAATTTCTTTAGGCTCAATCCTACCTGCAGTTACAGCTAAATTTTCGATCGATAAAATTACAGCCGGTTCACTTGCGGCACTGCTTCCTTTCGGTATCCTTGCCGGTTCGCTCGTTTTCGGTCCGATTGTGGATAGATATGGATATAAAAACTTGCTGATCATTTGTTCGTTTCTTGTTTTGTTAGGCTTGCAAGGCATCGCTTATTCCGAATCGTTTTTTCTTCTTCAAGCTTCTATATTTTTAATCGGATTCGGCGGGGGAGTAATAAACGGCGGAACGAATGCTTTAGTTGCTGATATTACTACGGAAGGCAAAGGGGCAAACTTAAGTCTTCTTGGAGTTTTTTTTGGAATAGGTGCTCTCGGAATGCCGGCAATATTAGCTGCTCTTTCACAAAGTTTTAGTTATGATGCAATTATTTCATGGATTGGCTGGGCTGTAATTATTCCCATCGCTTTCTTTATGATTATAAATTTCCCCGTTCCCAAGCAGCCGCAGGGAATGCCGATTAAACAAAGTGCAGGGTTATTGAAAGAACCCATTCTCTTGCTGTTAGGATTTGTGCTTTTCTTTGAAAGCGGAATGGAAGGGATAGTTAACAATTGGACCACCACATATTTAATAAACACCATCGATACAAATCCGGAGGACGCACTATATGCGCTTTCGTATTTCGTGGTAGGCATGACTGCTGCACGCCTGCTGTTAGGTGCAATATTAAAAAAAGTTTCTGCTGCTAAAGTTTTATATTCATGCTTAACACTTGCTTTTATCGGAACTATTGTCTTAATGATTTCATCTTCTTATTCGGCTGCCGTAGCGGGACTTATCTTATTAGGAGCAGGTTTTGCCGCAGGCTTCCCGGTGATATTAGGTTACCTCGCTGAAATCTATGCAAATCTTTCCGGCACTGCTTTCAGTATTGCCCTCGTAATTGCGCTTATCGGAAACATGAGCATAAATTATCTCGTGGGAATTATTTCGCACAATTATGGAATCGAACATTTAACAACAATTCTTTTAATCAGTCTTGTTTTAATGATAACGTTACTAAGAATCACACTGAAAAAAATTTCAACTAAAATGAGTCTTCTCTAAAAAGGTATTTCCATCAAGGAAATGTTTCGGCTGTTAAGAATATTCAAACACAAAATTTCCAAACAAAACCTTTTTAGATATGCCGCATAAATAAAAACATAAAAATGAAATAAGTACATAAGGAGAAAAAATGTTAGCCAAACAATGGTTGGAAAACGCACGGGATGTGATGAATAAAATTGAGCAGACTCAGCTTGATAACATAAAAAAAGCAGCCGGTATAATGGCGGAAACTATTGAAGCCGGGAGGTGGGTGCATACCTTCGGATGCGGTCATGCTACACTGCCTATTGAAGAGATGTATCCCCGCATTGGCGGTTTTGTAGGATTTCATCCGATGATAGAATTGCCGTTAACTTTTTTTACAAATATTGTCGGAGGAATGAGCGTACATCAGTTCGTCTTTCTGGAAAGAGTTGAAGGATACGGTGTTGAAATAATGAAAGGATATAATTTCGATTCCCGCGATACGATGTGGATTTTTTCCCATTCGGGAATTAACAACGTTAACATTGATGTTGCTCTTGAAGCAAAAAAGCACGGCTTGAGGGTAATTGCCTACGGTGCCGCCGAAGCTGCAAAAGGTAAAGAAACCAGGCATTCATCCGGTAAAACAATTTTTGAAATTGCTGATGTAATTGTGGATTCATGCGCGCCGCTTGAAGATGCCTCCGTTGAGTTAAAAAATCACAAAGATAAAATTGGTCCCGTATCTACAATTGCATTCGTTACGGCAGTTTGGATGACAGTTGTAACAGTAGCGGAAATATTAGCCGAAAAAGGGATAAAGCTTTATATACATCCTTCACACAATGCGGGCGACGAAAAGGCAAAGGACAGACTTGACGAAGCTTTAGCAGAATATAAAAGAAGAATTGCCGGTGTTTGATAATCAAATAAATCTGTAACTCGAAGCGAAGCTTCGAGAAAAAATAATCTTTTTCACTGTTTTTTGCGAAGCTGCCGCTTCGCGTTACGATAATTCTCCTTTAAATGCTCTTTGCACTAAGCTTTGTCCAACGAACTCCTTTGGAGGAATTTAACTGCGTCACATTATTAAGAAGAAATATAAAATCGCATTATCGGTCTTGTTTCCGATCTTCTTGCTGCTTCGGTAAAGCCGGCTTTAACGAAAGCGGAATAAAGTCCTGTATAAGCAAAAGTATCCGGGTAATTTCCGTTTTTAAAATCGATAGGATAACCTTCGAGGATTTTGCCTTTCATCTTTTTAACATGCTTGATTGCCGCTTGCAAGAGTCCGATGCTCACCCCTGCTTTTCTGTATTGTTTTGCAACGAAGAAGCAGGTTATTGACCAAACTTTTTGTTCATCGACAGGCTTTAGTACCCTTGATCGTTCCAATGCCGGATATTCCTCTCTCGGAGCG
>CAZTDB010000234.1:0-4884 GCA_964612385.1 uncultured Ignavibacteriaceae bacterium | reverse complement strand
CTGATTGTTTATATTTTAATGGCACTGAAGGAAATCTTGCTTCCGGTTACGATTGCAATTTTTATGACGTTTCTCTTCAGTCCGGTAGTTTTGTTTTTAGGCAAATATAAAATTCCTCGTTGGCTCGCTATCATTTTTATTCTCGTCGTTATAACAGGTGTGTACTATCTGTTAGTTTTAATTCTGATCTCATCTTTCAGTTCATTCCCGGATAAGATGCAGCTTTATATTATGAATCTTTCTGCTTTTCTTGAAAACCTTCTTCAGCCGTTTGATCTCACCGTTAAAGAAGTAGCCGTCTTTTTTAACATTGACGTTCAGGATTTTAAGATTGGCTCTGTACTCGAGCATTTATTTTCAGCCGGAATAATTCAGGATGTGGTTAATTCCATTACTTCTTTTCTGGGAAGCTTTTTTATTGCTTTGATCTTTTGGGTATTTATGATTCTCGGCAAATTAAAATTTGAAGAAAGGCTGAGAGTAGCTTTCTCAGGTAACAGCACAATGATTGAACAAAGTGTAGAAAGAATCGACAAGCAATTGCAATCATATATCACAATTAAAACAATACTCAGTTTGCTTACCGGTGCAATAACCATGATTATCTTAATGGCTTTCGGAATAGACTTTGCCATTGTTTGGGGCATATTAACTTTTATATTAAACTACATCCCGAACGTAGGATCGCTTATTGCAACTATTGCACCAATTACAGTAGCGTTGTTGGAGTATGGACTCGGAGTAAAAACCATTTCTATTACTGTGCTGCTGTTGTTAAATCAAAACATTATCGGAAATTTGATTGAGCCGCATTATTTGGGAAGACAGATGGACTTAAGCCCTGTCTTTGTTTTGTTTTCATTAATTTTTTGGGGATGGGTGTGGGGTATAGTCGGTATGTTTCTCGCGGTTCCTATTGCTGCTGTTATGAAAATTCTTTTCAGCAACATCGAAGGATTAAAACCGGTGGCAATATTGATGGGCAGAACTGTTGAGCCGTTAGAACCCCCGGAAAATTTGTAATTGGTTAATGACAGAATAAAATGATAACATTTTTAACCGAGCTTAAAAAATTTCCCTTTTTAGAATCAGCCGCCAAAATTGCTGAAGAACTTGAAACCGAAGTGTTTATTGTTGGCGGTTTTGTGCGAGATATAATTTTAAAACGCACGAGAAAGGAGATTGATTTTCTTGTTATTAGCGATGGAACCGGATTCGCAAAAAAATATGCTAAGCATCTCGGTGTAAAAAAGGTAACTGTATTTAAGAATTTTGGTACCGCCCATTTCCGGTATGAAGATTATGAGTTTGAATTTGTCGGTGCAAGAAAAGAATCTTACAAAAAAAGCAGCCGGAAGCCTGAAGTAGCTTCCGGTACATTTGAAGACGATATTCAACGAAGAGATTTCACAATTAACACTATTGCGGTTTCAATAAATAAAGCAAGCTTCGGAACGATGATTGATTTATTCGGCGGTTATAATGATATAAAAAATAAATTTATACGTACACCTATCGATCCGCTGATCACATTTGATGACGATCCGTTAAGAATAATGAGAGCCTATAGATTTGCTTCGCAGTTAGGCTTCGAAGTCGATGAGAGTATAAATAAGGCTGCGGCAAAACTTAAATCGAGATTGAGCATCGTTTCTCAGGAAAGAATCACGGATGAATTTCTAAAAATATTAGCATCTCCTAAACCTTCAGTTGGATTAACCCTTCTTTACAATACCGGAGTTCTTGAAATAATATTCCCTGAGCTTTCAAACCTTGCAGGAGTTGAGCAGCGAAATGATTATCACCATAAAGATGTGTTTAATCATACTTGTGAAGTAGTTGATAACATTTCAAAGGTAACTGAGAACGTCTGGCTTCGTTTTACTGCGCTGGTTCATGATATTGCCAAGCCGCAAACAAAAAAGTTCGTTGAAGGAACAGGCTGGACCTTTCACGGGCATGAAGATTTGGGCGCACGAATGATGACATCGCTCTTCAAAAAGTTGAAGCTGCCATTACACAAGCTTGAGTACGTGGAAAAACTTGTACGACTTCACTTGAGACCCATTGCTCTTGCAGGTGAAGAAGTGACCGATTCTGCTATTAGAAGATTTATTGTCTCGGCAGGCGAGGACCTCGAAGATTTAATTACGCTTTGCCGGGCAGACATTACGAGCAAAAATCCGAGAAAAAAATCAAAGTATTTGGCGAACTATGAAAGGGTAATGAAGAAAGTATGGGAAGTAGAAGAAAAGGATAAGCTTCGCGCTTTTCAGTCTCCGGTAAGAGGTGAAGTGATTATGGAAATTTGTAATCTTAAACCATCGAAAAAAGTTGGAGAGATAAAAAAGGCAATCGAAGAAGCGATACTGGATGGAAAGATCGGAAATAACTACGAGGAAGCATTTCAATATTTGCTTGAGATAAAAGATCAATACCTTGAGAAGGAATAGCCATCCCATCTAAATCCTTGCCCAATCTGCCGTATGAAGCGAAATCGGTGTTTATCGCTTATTGATTTCAATTTGGATAATTTTTTAATTCGACGAGAAGCCTTCAATTCAAATTGGAATAACAACCTGGAGTATTTGATACCACAAAAATTGAAAATACCTTTTGAAGAAGCCTGGCATACATCGATAAACTTGCTTAAGAAAGCTGTTGCAAAAACACCAGAATAACATTTTAAAATTAGATGCGGTATTAACAATATAAATTAACTATTACGTCCTGAACACACAATAATCCAATCCATTACTTAAACTATCACTCAGTTAATCGTATTGATTTCAAATTTCCTACCGTATGTGTAATAATAAAACCGCTTATAAATAAAACTCATATTGGGATAGCTGATTGCATATTTTTGCTGCGGTATTATTGTTAATTTTAGTCAGTTAAAATCAATTACATTTCTTGTAACCAAATAAAAATATATTTGTCTAATATTAAAATTCGAAAAAGCACTTTTATAATCATCCGGAGTTAATAATGCGATTCTACTTAAGCTTAATTCTTATTACGATATTTTCGTCGGTTGCTTTTACACAGCGGGTACTTTCATTGGAAGAAGCTGTTAATATTGCACTGCACAGGAATACTACTCTTCAAAAAGCGTCGAACAGCATCACTAATTATGAATCAAATCTAAAAGCCTCATACGGAAATTTACTTCCAACTTTAAACGCATCAGGAAGCTGGGGCTGGTCAAGGTCTGAAGACGAAGGAACAACATACAATATCGGCAGCATAGTAATTGTCACACCGCCCTCGGTAACCGAGAATAGAAGTTATAGTATAAATGCCGGAACATCGTGGACCTTGTTTGACGGTTTATCAAATCTCGCAACTGTTTCAAAAAGTAGATCCGACCTTAAAAGTGCAAGACTTTCACTCGAAAGATTAAAGCAGGATATAGTATTTCAGACAGTGGCGCTTTATTACGAAGTAATTAACGCACAGCAATTATTAAAAGTAAAGGAAGACGACGTTAAGTGGAATGAAAAGAATCTTGAAACCATTATCGAAAGAAATAAATTAGGAGCAGTTACCCTGGCTGATGTTTATGCACAACAAGTACGTACAGGGAATGCCGAGCTTGAAGTTGTAAGAGCAAAAAATAACTTCGAGACTTCAAAAAGTAATTTGCTGTATTATCTCGGTTTGGATGTTTTGGCTGAATTCGCATTTCCTGATACTTTAACAAACCAAGAACTTAAAATTTTAGAAGAGCAATTAGATTTGGATTACAGCAATATCTCCGGATTAGTTCGGCAAGCGCTTCAAAACCGGTATGATTATCAATCAAGCGTGTTCGCACTTGAAAGCGCTTATGACGACGTCACTATAGCTGAATCCGGTTATTTCCCAAGGTTGACGAATAATTTTGACTTTCGCTCATTTGCTAACAAGTATGAGAAGCTTTTCAAATCGAAAACATATTCAATCGGTTTAACGCTGAGCATTCCCATCTTTTCAGGATTCGCAACTGAGAACCGGGTTCAATTCGCAAAAGTAAATGTTATGAATAAAGAGATTGAACTTAGCGATATGGAACGAGAGGTAAAGAGAAACATCCAAAAAACATTTCTCGATTTGCAGGCAGCCAAAAAAGGATTAACTGTAAATGAGAAAAATGTAGTCTCAGCGAATGAAAATTTAAAGATTGAAGAAGAAAAATATTCGCTTGGTGCCGGCAAGCTCCTTGACGTGCTGATAGCGAATTCTAACTACACAACTGCATTAACAAATTATATTAATGCTCAGTTTGCTTATATCACATTAAGCGAACAATTGAAATACTATCTTGGTGTACTCGATTACAAAAAGTATGAATAATCTTACATAGGAGAATATTTAAATGGCTAACAATAAAAGAAAAAAATCGAAGAAAAAACTTTTTATTTTCGGCGGCGCAGGAATTTTGCTTGTAGCTCTTATACTTATAGCCTTTCTTGGTGGAAGTAAGGAAGAAATAGTCCTTGTTCAAACAGAAAAGGTTAGCAAGCGGGATATAACACAAACTGTTTCTGCTACCGGTAAAATAAATCCGGAGTTTAAGGTTGTTATAACTCCCGAAGTAACCGGTGAAATTGTTGAGCTTCCGGTTAAAGAAGGTGACGTTGTTAAGAAAGGTCAGCTTCTTATTAAAATAAAAGCAGATGCGTACATTGCTCAAAGACAAAGAGCCGAAGCAAATCTTTCATCGGCTCGATCAACTTTGGCGATGCGAAAAGCAGAGCTCGATAGAATAAGCGCCGAGTATGAAAGAATGAAGGAGCTTCACAATAAAAAACTCGCCAGCGATTCCGAGCTTGAAATTGTTAAGAGCAGTTATCTCTCTACCTTAGCCTCTTATGAAGGGGCGCAAGCCAACGTCCTCCA
>CAZTDB010000233.1:0-4896 GCA_964612385.1 uncultured Ignavibacteriaceae bacterium | reverse complement strand
GTTATCGATCCTACGTCAGGTGAAATTAAGGCAATGGTAGGAGGGGAGAATCAAGAATTTGGTCGCGGCTTAAATCATGTAACCGGTATAAAACGACAGCCGGGTTCTGCATTTAAACCTTTCATTTATACAGTGGCAGTAGATAATGGATACTACCCGGCATACACGTTATTAAATCAAAGATTCGATTATAAAGGGTGGTCGCCCGAAAATTCAAACAGAGAATACAGCGGATACATGACTATGAGACAAGCCTTAGCCTATTCTGTAAATGTAGTTGCCGGCAGATTAACTATTAGTGAAATTGCACCGCCTAATCAGGTAGTTAAATATGCCTCAAAGATGGGAATAAAATCTACGCTCACACCTTATCCTTCTATAGCACTTGGGACCTCCGAAGTTTCACCGTTAGAAATGACATCTGCATTTGGAACACTTGCTAATAACGGCATTCATGTTGAACCGATCTCAATCCTAAAAATTGAGGACAGAAATGGAATAATTCTCGATCAATTTGCACCGGAAATTTCAGAAGCAATCTCACCTCAAACCGCATCTATCGTTACCGATATGATGACCGATGTAATTAATTACGGAACAGGTGCAGGAGTAAGAAGATATTTTCACCGTCCCGCTGCCGGTAAAACCGGTACAACACAAAATTTTTCTGATGCGTGGTTTGTAGGATTTACACCGCAATTAGCTGGCGGAGTATGGGTTGGTTTTGACGATCATCGAGTGAAATTTACAAACTGGTACGGACAGGGTGCCAGAGCTGCATTACCTATTTGGGCTAAATTTATGGAAGCTGTTTATAAAGAAATTGATATTCCATTAAAATATTTTGAATTAGCCGACGGAGTTCAAAACGCTGCTTACTGTAAAGAAACATTAGAATTGGGTGATGCAAGAATAGCTACATCAGCTTGTCCGAACACAGTGACAGACCTGGTTAATACGAAAAAAATGCCGAGAACGTGCGAACTTCATGGTGGAGGAATAAGACAGATTCCTGAAGAAAAAAAAGGAGATACAGGGTGGTAAGAATTTGACTCGTGCGATAATTTTTATTTGGCTAAACAAGTTTGTAGTACCCTCTGTAATTTTTTTGTCAAGATTGATATTAATAAATAATGCTGCTTTACATTTAAAAGGTATATCCCAAGATCGTTCCGAAACACAACCCTTTCCCGAATGCTTTTCCAAAGTCCAAAGGATCTTGGAAGAATCTATGATTGAACAAGAAGGGATCGACATATTTTGTTATTTTTTTAAAAGTATAATATGTTTATATCGTACTTAAAAAGAGGGAGTTGTCCCCTCTTGAGAGGGGCGAGGGGTGTGTTTTAAAATTTTTTTATTCTCAACTATGCTAGTAATCTTCATTCAGCGGATAACCCGCACCAATTATACGCTAGTTTTTGATTAGGATTATTTATTAAGCAATTGTAAATTTCGCACCGCAATCAGAAAAATCGTCGCATAATAAAATATTGGTCTATTGCAATTTTTCATTGCCCGGATGGCGGAATTGGTAGACGCGCTAGGTTCAGGGTCTAGTTGGCATTAGCCAGTGGGGGTTCGAGTCCCCCTTCGGGCACCAAATTCATACTAAGATGTACCAAGGGATACCAAAAAACAAAAGCTAATCGGAAAAATTAATATGACAACGATAAGCTCAAAAATGATTATTGATTTGTACTATTCAAGCGTCATATTTGAATTGCATCAAACAAAATCCAAGCTTGAACCATTCAAGAAAAAATATCACTCTTCGTTTAGTGATTTTGAGAAAAAGATCAAGAATTCTAAAAAAGAAAACATCAAACATTGGGATGATTACATCGAATGGAAGGGGCTGAATAAGTACTATCATGATATGTTAGGGAAGAAGAAAGATCTAGATGAAGGTAATATTACAGTTACTTGAGTAATCACACCTCGCATAAAAAACGCATACATTTCCGCACCATAAGCATTCCGGAATAAAAGTTAACTATGTTGAAGAAGTAAGACCATCTTATATCCTCATATCAATCCATAATGAGATTTTTATCAAAACGATTTTGGGATATATCGTCCCGATGGGACGAAAACACGCACTTACTAATTTAATTCTCATAATGTCCCTTTAGTGATAAAATATTTATAGTACTTGAAATACAAAAAGAAGTAGAGGCCCGTAGGGACGAAATATGAGGGTTTATTTTCTAAACGATTTCTCTACTCAATCGAATTTATTCGAATTATAACTGGACAGAAGTGATCTATTTTTTTTCTGAACCTGAGTTACCTAACTACACTAATTTTTTATCAAGCGGCATATCGCTTAATTCAATATCAGGATTTTTTTCATAAAAATAATTTAATGACCATTCACTTGTAAGAAGTAATACACTATTCCCATCTGAATCAACAGCCCACGCCGCGCCTGCAGGTAAAAGCATTTCCGATTGTTTCTTTTCCTCAAGTTCGGTAATTACCCATCTCAAAACATTCCAATTTGTTAGTTCAATTTTCGACTTAGCTCCATATTCGCTTTCAAGTCTATATTGCACTACTTCAAACTGCAGAGGTCCCACTGCACCCAATAACGGAATTTTTTGAAGTGAATTTTTCAAATAGAAAAATTGAATCACACCTTCTTGCAAAAGCTGCTCTAAACCATCTCTAAATTTTTTATAATCGGCGGGATTTGGATTGTGCAAAAAAACAAAATGCTCAGGAACAAACCTGGGTATTTCATTAAAGATGATTGAAGGATCTTCGGTGATCGTATCTCCGATACCGAAGTTTGAATTACCGATGAATCCCAGTATATCTCCCGCATATCCTTCATCAACCGTTTCCCTTTCCTGTCCAAATAATTTTTGAGAATTAGATAAACGAATCTTCTTGCCTGTTCTTGAATGGTACGCCTGCATATCGCGGTTAAATTTACCTGAGCAAACTCTGATAAAAGCTATACGATCGCGGTGTTTAGGGTCCATATTTGCCTGAATCTTAAAAACAAATCCGGAAAAATTTTCATGTTCGGGATGAATCAAACCTAAATTGCTTTTCCTTGGAGCAGGTGGAATAGCATATTCCAAAAAGCTGTCTAGTAAAAGCTGCACACCGAAGTTGGTAACTGCACTGCCATAGAAAACCGGTGTTAGTTTTCCTTTTATTATTAATTGCGGATTAAATTCTGCACCAGCCTGGTCGAGCATTTCGAGTTCCTCATAAACTTTGTCGAAAAGCTCACTGCCTAATTTTTCTTTAACTAATGGCTCGTTTATATCATGAATAAAGACCGGCGCTTTGTAAATACCACCGGTTGTTTTCTCAAATAAATGAATTTGTTTATTGATTCGGTCGTAAACACCTTTAAAGTCTAATCCGTTACCAAGCGGGTAGTTCATGGGGTAGGCGCTTATTTTCAATACACTTTCTAATTCATCTAACAGCTCCAACGGTTCACGGGTTGGTCTGTCCAATTTATTCATAAAAGTAAAAATCGGAATAAACCTTCTCCGGCAAACTTCGAATAATTTTTTTGTTTGAGATTCGATTCCTTTTGCTGCATCAATAACCATTACTACCGCATCAACAGCAGTAAGTACTCTATATGTATCTTCGGAAAAATCCTGGTGTCCGGGAGTATCCAATAAATTTATTTTATAACCCTTGTAGTCGAATTGCAATACTGTTGAGCTAATTGATATGCCGCGTTTCTTTTCAAGCTCCATCCAATCGGATGTTGCGGCACGCTGGTTTTTTCTTGCTGTAACAGACCCGGCAAGTTTAACGGCGCCTCCGTATAAGAGAAACTTTTCCGTTAATGTTGTTTTTCCCGCATCCGGGTGTGAGATAATTGCAAATGTTCTTCTTCTGTTTATTTCTTTTAAATTACTCATAACGTATGATATTCTGGTAAAATTGAAAATTATAATTAATTCGGAGTAAAACTGAGGACTTCAGAGTTGATTAATAAAAGAAGGCTATTCTTCTATGAAAGGATAATACTGCCGGAAAATTCTTTTTTATCGAAATTAAAATTATTTGCATTCAAACATGAATATTTAGTTTTTTAACGCCGCAAATTTAGGTAATTTGTAATCGTCAAACAAAAATTGTCATGGAATTAATGATAAAAATCAAATTCACTTTAGATGAAACCAAACTTTGATCTTGAATCGGCATACGGTAATGCCCTAAAATTTGCAAGCAGTCATTATGAAAATTTTCCCGTCGCGTCTTTCCTAATTCCAAACAGGCTACGAAAACATATTGCCGCTATTTATTGGTTTGCACGCACCGCCGATGATTTTGCCGATGAGGGAAATTATTCTATTGAACAGCGATTGGATTTGCTGAATCAATTTGAAGAAAAGTTTCATACGCTGCTTAGCGGAAATTTTACGAATGAATTTGAACTTGCGCTGCACAACACAATTACAAAGGTAAATCTTTCACCTTCGCTTTTCATAGACTTGCTAAAGGCATTTAAGCAGGATGTGGTAAAAAAAAAATATAATAATTACGACGAGCTTCTCAATTACTGTAAGTTATCCGCTAATCCGGTAGGGAGACTTATCTTAGAATTATTTAACATAAGAAATGAGACTGCCTTTAGTTTTTCAGACGATATTTGCACGGCTTTGCAGCTTACAAATTTTTATCAGGATATTGCGATTGATTACGGCAAAGGAAGAATATACATCCCTTTAGATGAGATGAAAAGATTCGGTGTAGACGAAAAAATATTTGAGAAAAAAGAAAATAATCTTAACTTTAAGCAATTATTAGCGTTCAATATAGAGAGAACAGAAAAATTATTTAAAAGCGGTAGGAATTTACTTCAATTTCTTCCTTCAAGATTAAGATTTGAAATTAAATTAACTATTTTAGGCG
>CAZTDB010000232.1:0-4904 GCA_964612385.1 uncultured Ignavibacteriaceae bacterium | reverse complement strand
GAAGAACACCGCACACGTTCTAAAAAAATATAATCGGATTTTGTGTCCCGAGCTAAACATGGGACAATTATCAAAAATATTATCAAGCGAGTTTAATGTTCATGTTGAATCGTTTACAAAAATTCAAGGGCTGCCATTTAAATCATCTGAACTGGTGGAGAGAATCGAAAAGATTTTAGGAGAGAAAAACAATGGAAGAAAATAAGATTAGGACGCAGGACGAAATAAAATATACCGCAAAAGATTTTGCATCGTCTCAAGATGTTAGATGGTGTCCTGGATGCGGCGATTATTCAATATTGGCACAGATGCAGCGTGTGTCGCCCGATCTTGGAATAAAGATAGAAGATTTTGTATGGGTTTCCGGAATTGGTTGTGCATCGCGCTTTCCGTATTACATGAACACCTACGGATTTCATGGTATACACGGACGGGCGCCCGCAATTGCAAGCGGCGTTAAAATTACAAAGCCTGATTTATCCGTCTGGGTTGCTTCGGGTGACGGAGATCTTCTGAGTATTGGCGGAAATCATTTTATCCATTCATGCCGAAGAAATATCGATATAAAAATCCTTTTATTTAACAATAGAATTTATGGATTGACTAAAGGACAGTATTCACCAACTTCAGAAAAAGGAAAAAAAACTAAAAGCACTCCTTATGGCAGTGTTGATTATCCTTTCAATCCATTAAGCCTTGCAGTAGGGTCGGGCGCTACATTTATTGCTCGCTCACTTGATCGCGATGCAAAGCATCTTAAAGAAATGATGACAAGAGCAGGAAAACATAAAGGAACGGCTTTCATCGAAGTATATCAAAACTGCAATATCTTTAATGACGGCGCCTTCGAATCGTTAACCGAAAAAGAAACTAAAGCAGATAATGTGCTGGTGCTTGAGCACAACAAACCGATGATCTTCGGAAAGAATAACGATAAAGGAATCAAATTGGACGGGCTAACTCCGACAATAGTAAATTTATCGGATGAGAGTTATTCAGTTAATGATTTATGGATCCATGATGAATTTGATAAAGACACAACAAGGGCTCACATCATTTCGAAGTTTACTGAACGAGAAGGATTTCCAACTCCAATCGGTGTTCTTCGTCAGGAATTAAAATCAACTTATGAAGAAGATCTTCATCAGCAAATCAAACGGATGAAGGAGATAAAAGGGGAAGGCAATTTAAGAAAGCTTTTATTCAGCGGAAGTATCTGGGAAGTAAACGGAAATTGAAAGTGCAGTTCGTCTCAGATATTCCCGGCATAAACACTGCATCATAGGATTGTACTCTAATTAATTTTTCATATTTTTACCCCTCGAATAACGGGCTTGACTATTCGAGCCCTTTCTTTTTAATAATCGGATTGAAATGATAGACTTCGAAAAACTTAAAGCAATTTTAACAGAAAATAATTCTTTCCTATTAACAACACATGTTAATCCCGATGCGGATGCCATCGGTTCCGAGCTTGCATTATATTTTATCTTAAAAAAATTGAATAAAAATCTTTTTATCGTAAATCACAGTGCAACACCTTATAACCTTGAATTTCTAGATAAAGAAAAACAGATACAAAAGTATGATGCTGCAAAGCATGATAAGCTGTTCGAAGAAGTTGATGTTATAATCTGTCTGGACTTTAATAGGTCTAACAGACTTGCAAGGATGCAAAGCGCTTTTTTAAGCTCGAAAAAATTAAAGGTGTGCATTGATCATCATCAGGATTCCGAAAATTTTACAGACTATGTCTTTGTTGACCGAAACTATTGCGCTACCGGACATATCATTTACGATTTGATAAAAAAAACAGGCATTGTTGATTTAGACCATGACATAGCTTATCAGATTTATGCAGCTATAATGACCGATACAGGCTCATTTCGTTTTGAAAGAACCACACCTGAATTACACCGATTGACGGCTGAATTGCTTGAATTGAATGTAGATCCCTCGGAAGTATTCGACAAAATTTATGATCATAGCAAATACAGTAAAATTAAATTGCTTGGCAAAGCGCTTGATTCTTTAACGCTTTACGGGAACGGGAATAAAATAGGCTACATGATATTAAGGAGAAAAGAATTTGAGGAAACAGGCGCTATTGAATCGGACACCGACGGGTTTGTGAATTTTTCATTATCTGTTGAAAGCGTTTGCCTGGGTATTTTATTTATCGAATTGAATGAAGGATTTAAAGTGAGTTTCCGTTCCAAAGGCGAAATTCCCGTAAATAAATTAGCAGCAGAATTTGGCGGAGGTGGACATACAAACGCATCGGGTGCTCGGTTCTTCTCCGAAAATTTAGATGAATTCATTGATAAGATTCTATCGCGCGCTGAAAAATACATAGCTTAATCAGAGGAAAATTTATGTTTAATCTTAAAATAATTGCAGGCGAAAAAAAGATAATCTACAAACCGCTTTCATTGGCTGTAAAATATGTAATTGATGAAAAACGATTAAGTGAAAGCGTTAAGAATATTCAAAAAATTTTTAACTTGAAATTCTCAGCGCTTCAGGTTAAATCTTTTCTTTCAAAAGAGGGATCTGTTTTACGTGCCTCCAAACCTGACGGTAAACCCGATGAGCTTATGCTGGTAAAGGTAAAGAAAGATGAAAAGTTTTCGCCTGACTTTTTCAGAAATCAGCTTGCCGGTTTAATTCAGGAACTTTCAAGGGGGGAAGTGAAACATTTGCATATTTTTATACCAAAATTTGATCTATTCAAAAATTATTTCAAAACAGCGGATTATTTTCATCAGACTTTTGCAGAAGGTACGATGTTAGGAAATTATTCGTTTTCTAAATATCGTTCGGATAAAAAAGCAGGCAAAAATCTGAGTGTATATTTTTATTCAGAAGTTTGAAAGGGATTAAAGGCTTCGGTAAATACAGCGAAAAATTTAATGCAAAGTGTTAATCTGGCTAAGGATCTTTCAAACGAACCCGGAGATATTTTAACCCCTGATGAATTTGCCTCCCGTACTGCAAGTATATTCTCTAAGAATGGTGTTAAGGTAAAAATCTTTAATGAAAAAGAAATTAAGAAAATGAAAATGGGCGGATTGTTAGCCGTTGGAAGCGGAAGTGAACATCCGCCACGGTTGTTATTTGCCGAGTATAAAGGGAATCCTACTAAGAATAAAATAAAATATTGCATTGTTGGAAAAGGGGTCACTTTTGATTCAGGCGGCATCTCAATTAAACCGGCGTCGGATATGTGGGAAATGAAAGCAGATATGGCTGGAGCAGCCGCCGCAGCCGGAACTATGCTTGCAATTGCCAAAAATAAATTGCCGGTAAACGTTATGTGTGCTATCCCTTTGGCTGAAAATATGCCTTCCGGTAAATCCATGAAACCGGGTGATATAATAATTACATCTTCAGGTAAAAGCATTGAGGTTGATAATACAGATGCCGAAGGAAGAATAATTCTTGCTGATGCTTTGCATTTTGCTTCAAATAAAAAACCTGTTGAGATAATTGATATGGCTACATTAACAGGTGCCTGCGTAGTAGCATTGGGTGAGTTTGCTGCAGGTTTATTTACGAAGAACGATAAGCTTGCTAAGCTTCTAACTGAAAGCGGAAATGTAGTGCACGAAAGAGTGTGGGCAATGCCGATGTGGGACGATTACCATGAGTTGAATAAGAGTGACGTTGCAGATGTTAAAAATATCGGTGGAAGATGGGGAGGAGCGATTACAGCCGCAAAGTTTCTCGAAAATTTTGTAGATAAAAAAATTCCATGGGTTCATTTAGATATTGCCGGACCTGCTATGGCGCATAATTATAATAATTATACAAAAAAATATATGACGGGTTTTGGTGTTAGATTGTTGTTCGAATATTTTAAACGTAAATCCTGATTCTCAGCAATACTCCTATCTCATCGGTACGATACTACCGTCCTTCATTTCGTATACTTTGTCGGCTAACTTTACCAGCACGGGATTGTGTGTTACTATCACAAATGTTTTCTGATGATTGTCCTTTAAATTCAAAATAATTTGATTTAGCAACTCGCTATTTATCGAGTCAAGATTGCCGGTTGGTTCATCCGCAAAAACAATATCGGGATTATTTGTTAAAGCGCGTGCAACCGCCACCCGTTGCTGTTCACCGCCGGAAAGTTCAGCCGGCTTATGATTCCCCCTGTCTTGCAAACCTACAAGCGCTAAAAGCTCATTGGCTTTATCTAATGACTCCGACAATTTAAAACCGGAAATCATTCGAGGGATTGCCACATTTTCGGCGGCTGTAAATTCGGGCAGAAGATGATGGAATTGAAAAACGAATCCAATGTTTTTATTTCTGAATTTTGCCAGCTTCTCATCGGAAAGTTTAAATAAGTCATCATTTTTAAATATTACTTTTCCGTTATTCGGTCTATCAAGTCCGCCTAAAATATGCAGTAAGGTGCTTTTGCCTGCACCAGAGGCACCAACAATCACGGTAATCTTATTTTGTTCAACCGAAAGTGAAACTGATTTCAAAACTTGGAGCTTAATCTTTTTTGCTGTTTCATAAGTTTTATTAATATCCGATGCCTTAAGAATTATTTTATCCATTTTATCATTCATCTCCTCAGGATTTTAGCAACAATCATTCATTATATTATTAATGAATTTTATTTTTTTTCAATCGTTAAAAATTTTATTCCCACTTTATCGCCTCGATTGGATTTACCTTTGCTGCCCTTTTAGCCGGATAATAAGATGCAAAAAAAGAAAGAAGCATAGATGCACCTATAATGAAAAAGAAATCAGCAAATTGAATATCAAGAGGTAAAGAATTTATTTTATATTGAGTGGGATCGAGCGGGTATATGTTATATTTAAGGTGGATGAGGCAAATCAGATAACCGAGTGCTGATCCAGCCAAAGTTCCGATTAAGC
>CAZTDB010000231.1:0-4909 GCA_964612385.1 uncultured Ignavibacteriaceae bacterium | reverse complement strand
GATTTTTCGTACAGACCTGAACGCAATATCGAAGTTGGTTTTAAATTCAAAGTCGGCAGGAGCGAGGACACTCTGCCCGTTAATCCTTCAGTTATTGACATCAATTCACAGGTGATAAGATTTAATTTTTCGTTTGCCGGAAAAGGCAGGCTCCGATTTGAAGCCGAGAGATCCGAACTGACCGGAGTTACTTATGATAATTTCATTCCTTTTGAATTAACAGGCGGAAATCGATTGGGGAAAAACTATTTTTGGCGGCTAAATTTTGATTATAGAATTTCAAGCAACTTACAATCAACTGTCGGGTATGATGGCAGAATTCAAGGCGGAGGAAGAACGATTCATTCAGGCAGAGCAGAAGTGAGAGCATACTTTTAATATTCAGATTTTTATAGAAAGGATACATTGATGCAAATAATTTCCAGCATGATAGAAGCCCACATATTCAGAGCTGAAGGAGAAAAAATCGAATTTCTTTTACTTAAGCGGTCTGAAAGAGAAATTTATCCAGGCATCTGGCAAATGGTGTCAGGAAAAATAAAAGCAAATGAAACAGCAGTTTCCGCAGCCTTAAGAGAAATTTTTGAAGAAACCGGATTAACGCCCGTTAAGTTTTGGGCTGTTCCCAATTTAAATTCATTTTATTCTGCCGAAAAAGATTCAATAGTGCTGATACCGGTATTCGCTGCTTTGGTAAATAAAGGACAACAGGTAGTAATCAGCGGTGAACACAGTGAATTCAATTGGTTTGAATCGTCTGTCGCAAAAAAGCTTTTAGCATGGGAAGGACAACGGAAATCTGTGGAAATTATTGAGAACTATTTTTTATATCAAAATAACTTTCTTAGCTTCGTGGAAGTAAAGCTTCAGACATAAATATGCTATGGTTTAAGGAAGGTTTTAATTATTTTTACCACGAATTTTTTCAATTCTTAATTTAACCGGAGTCAATTTTGGGTTTATTAGTTGTCGGATCATTGGGCTTGGATACAGTATCCACTCCATTTGATAAAGTTGAAGGAGCGTTAGGCGGTTCTGCTACTTATATCTCTTTGGCAGCAAGCTACTTTACAGGACCTGTTTATTTAGTTGGCATTGTAGGTGAAGATTTTCCGAAAGAGTACATTAAATTATTGGAAGATCATCACGTAGATTTAGGAGGGCTTCAGATAGTGCCGCACGGTAAAACCTTTCGATGGTCGGCAAAATATCACTACGATCTTAACGTAAGAGACACGCTTTTTACCGATCTGAATGTATTTGAAAAATTCGATCCGGTTATCCCCGAAAAATTTCGTAAAGCTAAATTTATTTGTTTGGGGAACATCGACCCGGAACTCCAAATAAGAGTGCTCGATCAGATGAACAATCCAAAATTTGTTGTTTGCGACACGATGAATTATTGGATTGAGGGGAAAAAGGAAGAGCTGCTAAAGCTTTTAACTAGAGTTAATGTGCTAATCATAAACGACTCTGAAGCACGGCTGCTTGCTCATGAACCAAATTTGATTAAAGCTTCAAAAATTATACGTGAAATGGGTCCTCAAATTCTTATAATAAAAAAAGGTGAACACGGTGCACTTCTTTTTACGGATGATATAATCTTTTCGGCACCCGCTTATCCCATGGAAATGATTTACGATCCAACCGGTGCAGGAGATGCGTTTGCAGGCGGGTTTATCGGTTATCTTCACAAAACTCATGACATCAGTCCCGAAAATATGAAGTGTGCAGTAGTATATGGAAGCGCTATGGCTTCATTTTGCGTAGAGAAGTTCAGCACAAAGGGTTTAGAGGAATTAGAATATTTTAGAGTTCATGACAGATTCCGGGAATTTCTTAATCTTTCAAAATTTGATGACAAAGAATAATTATTTCTCAATAAAATTTTCTGATGATAAAATTACTTTTCTTGACCAAACTAAACTTCCGTTGGTTGAGGAATATGTGGAGACCGATGATTTTAACAGAATTGCCATAGCTATTGAACGACTCGAAATGCGCGGTGCACCTTTAATTGGTGTTGCTGCTGCTTACGGATTAGCCCTCTCTATAAAAAATATTCCTGCAAATGAACAGAATAAAACCTTCTACTCAGCTTACCGGCGGCTGCTTTCAACGCGTCCTACCGCTGTGAATTTATTCTATGCACTTAACGAGTTGAAGAATGTTTTTGAAAATAATTCAAATTCCGAAAAACTTTTTAATCTTTTAATCGAGCGTGCGAAAAAAATTCATGAGGAAGACATAGTCATGTGTGAAAAAATTGCACTGAACGGTCTTAAGATTTTCAAAAAGAAATCGAATGTGCTGACACATTGCAATACCGGCAAATTAGCAACAGCGGGAGGGGGAACTGCATTTTATGTCATTCAAAAAGGTTATGAGCATAACTTTATCAATAAAGTGTTTGCGGATGAAACAAGACCGCTGCTGCAAGGTTCACGGTTAACTACTTTTGAGTTGGATAATGCAGGAATTCCATTTGCTGTTCAAACCGATTCAACTGCCGCCGTACTTATGCAGCAAAACCTAATTGATTTAGTAATCGTTGGAGCCGATAGAATTGCACTGAATGGAGATACAGCAAATAAAGTTGGGACATATAATCTTGCTATAGCTTGCAATTATCATAATATTCCATTTTATGTTGCCGCGCCGTCTACAACGATTGATCGCAGCATACCTGCGGGAAATGAAATAAAGATAGAATACAGAAACAAGAATGAAGTACTTGCTATTGGAGATAAACAGATTTCTTCCGCGGATTATGAAGTATTCTCACCCGCTTTCGACATAACACCCTCTCATTTAATTTCCGGTATTATTACCGACGAAGATTTGTTTTTATTTCCTTATAATTTTATCCGATGAGCGAAATAGTTAAAACTGAAGCAGTCGTTCTCTCTAAAATAAATTACGGAGACACAAGCAGCATTGTTTCTTTGTATACGAAAGAGCACGGTAAGTTATCGGCTATTGTTAAAGGAGCGAGAAGACCTTCTTCAAAAATCGGATTGTTATTCGATCCCGTTAATCATCTGCAGGTTATTCTTTACACAAAAGCTTCTCGAGATGTTCAGTTAATTTCAAATGCCGATCTTCTTAATCATTTTCCTCATATAAGAGAAGACCTGGATAAATTAAAATATGCTTATTCCGCTTTAGAGTTGGTGAAAAAGCTAACTCCGGACCATGAAACTAATGATAAATTGTTTAGAGGATTAATCAGAATCTTATCCCTATTAAATTCATCGAATGATGCGCCGGTAATAAATTTTCTTAAATTTTTCTTATTCATTTTGACAGACATAGGCTACCAGCTTCAGCTTGATGTTTGTGTCTCGTGCGGTGTTAAAATTATTAACGGAGGCAACATTTTTTACAGTATGAATAAGGGAGTGTTGTGTGCAAATTGTAAAAATTCATCTATTGATGCCGCATTATTGAAGCCGGAACTTTTTGAATTATTAAAATGTCTAATGCGCAACGAAATAGATATTAAAGTAAATACCGAAATTGCCGCCGCTGCTTTAGATTTTTTAGAAAAATATTTAAAATTCCATGCGGCAGATTTTGGCACAATTCAATCATTAAAATTATTTTAAAATGAGGTATAGAATAAGACATTGATACAGATGTTAGAAAATCGTATTTAAACATTAAGAAAAAATAACGGAGGTAACGAAATGAAATCCAAAGGAATTTTGGGTGCAGTTGTTCTAATAGCCATTGGAATATTATTCGGAGCATTGCTGGTATCCGGTTTTGGTTTGGTTAGACCCGGCTTGGCAGATATAAATATCGGCGCAGACAAGCCGCCGGTTAATTTAGATGCCGACGCAACTTCATTCAGCAAAGCATTTATTGAAGTGGCTGAAACGGTAACCCCTACCATTGTGCAAATTACAGTTGTTTCTGAAAGAACGGATAACAGAGGCTGGGACTTCTTCTTTCCGTTCAGAGATATGCCGCAAGAGCAGCGTGGCTCGGGCAGCGGAATAATAATCTCAGAAGACGGCTATATTATCACAAATAATCACGTGGTTGAAAACGCAACCAAAGTTGATGTGGGCTTGTACGATAAAAGAAAATTCAGTGCTACCGTTGTAGGAACTGATCCGCTGACTGATTTGGCTGTTGTTAAAATTGATGCTAAAAATCTTCCCGCAGCATACCTTGGCAACTCCGACAATCTAAAAGTAGGGCAGTGGGTTATGGCTATAGGAAATCCTCTTTCTCTTACTGCAACAGTAACCGCCGGAATTGTAAGTGCCATTGGCAGAGGCGGGCTGAATTTAATTCAGGATAACTACGGTGTTGAGAATTTTATTCAAACTGATGCAGCCATCAATCCGGGAAACAGTGGAGGTGCACTTGTAGATTTATCTGGTGCTGTAATCGGAGTTAATTCTGCCATTGCAACACGCACAGGTACTTATATTGGATATGGATTTGCAATTCCTATTAATCTTGCAAAAGCTGTAGCTAAAGATTTAATCGCTACTGGTACGGTAAACAGAGGATATATCGGAATTGAAATTAGAGATATTGACGATGCTCTTGCAAAGGCTATCGGATTGGATAAACCTCGCGGTATCATGGTTCAAAAAGCAGTTGAAGGCGGTGCCGCCGAATCTGCCGATATAAAAGCCGGTGATGTGATTCTGAAAATTGACGGAAAAGAAGTGAATAAAACAAATGAGCTGCAAAGCTATGTGGCATCAAGAACTGCCGGTACTTTGGTTACATTAACTGTATTCCGGGATGGAAAAGAGCTTGAAAAGAAAGTAACTCTTAAAGCCCGCGAAGATGATAAAAAATCAGAGCCGGTTGTAGATAAGGGTAAAAGCGATACAAAATCCGACGCAAAGTTAAATACCGTCTCGTTTGATGAGTTAGGCTTAAC
>CAZTDB010000230.1:0-4909 GCA_964612385.1 uncultured Ignavibacteriaceae bacterium | reverse complement strand
ACAGCCGTCTAATCTCATTACTTTTCTTAAAGTAAAACAAATTCAAAAAATAATATGAGGTTCAACATTGGATATTACTGTATTAAACGAAAAGATTAAACAAGAAAGTGCTTTCGTTGATCTTTTGGTTTCCGAAATCGGCAAAGTAATTGTCGGTCAAAAAGCTATGGTAGAACGTTTGGTTGTTGGTTTGTTAGGCAATGGACATATTTTATTAGAAGGTGTTCCGGGCTTGGCAAAAACTTTAGCTATAAAATCTCTTGCTTCTGCGATGAAAGCTAAATTTCAGCGTATTCAATTCACCCCCGATTTACTCCCCGCCGATTTAATCGGTACAATGATTTTTAATCAGAAAGAAGGAAATTTTCATATCCGAAAGGGACCTATTTTCGCCAACTTTATTTTAGCCGATGAGATTAACCGTGCACCGGCAAAGGTTCAAAGCGCTTTGCTTGAGGCAATGCAGGAAAGGCAGGTAACGATCGGACAGGAAACTTTTAAGCTTGAAGAGCCGTTCTTAGTGCTTGCAACACAAAATCCTATCGAACAAGAAGGTACTTATCCGCTTCCCGAAGCTCAGGTTGACAGATTCATGTTGAAAGTTAAAATCACTTATCCCAACCGCGACGAAGAATTAAAAATTATGAGACAAAATGTTAATGAAGTTGAAAAAATTATTCAGCCGGTTATCTCACCCTCAGATATTCTTAATGCGCGCAACTTGATTCATGAAGTATATGTAGACGAAAAAATAGAAAAGTATATTCTCGATATTGTTTTCGCAACAAGGCAGCCTAAAGATTTCGGTTTAAACAAATTGACCGAGATGATTAGCTATGGAGCATCGCCGAGAGCTTCTATAAATTTAGCTTTAGGCGCTAAGGCAATGGCATTTGTAAAGCGAAGGGGATACGTCATTCCCGAAGACGTGAGAGGAGTATGCTTTGACGTGCTTAGGCATCGAATAGCTGTAACTTACGAAGCCGAAGCAGAAGAAATCACCTCTGAATATATCATTCAAGAAATATTAAACACGATTGAAGTTCCGTAAGATAAAATGGTATGGATACAAAAGAATTAATTAAGCAAGTAAGACAAATAGAGATACGAACAAAAGGCTTAGTAAACCAGGTTTTTTCAGGAGAGTATCATTCGGTCTTCAAGGGGAGGGGAATGGAATTTTCTGAAGTTAGAGAATATCAGATTGGCGATGATATAAGAAATATCGATTGGAACGTTACTGCACGCTTCGGGCATCCCTTTATTAAAATCTTTGAAGAAGAAAGAGAGCTTACGGTAATCTTGATGGTGGATTTAAGCGGCTCATTAATATTCGGGTCGGTTGAAAAAACCAAGCAGCAGGTTGCTGCCGAATTGAGTGCGATACTTGCTTTTTCGGCAATGAAGAATAATGATAAAGTCGGTTTAATTCTCTTTACCGATAAAATAGAAAAGTTCGTTCCTCCACGAAAAGGAAGGAAGCATGTATTGAGAATAATCCGTGAAGTCCTTTCGTTTTCACCTGCGGGAAAAACTACCGACATCAAGTCTGCGTTGGAGTTTATGAATCACGCTATTAAGAAAAGAAGTATCGTTTTTCTGCTTTCAGATTTTTTAGATTCAGGCTTTGAAAAAATTTTACGCATCGTAGGAAAGAAGCATGATTTAATCGGGATTGTTTTAAAAGATCAACGCGAGCAAATAATCCCGCGCATCGGAATGATTAAAACAACCGATGCAGAGACAGGCGCACAAAGATGGATTGATACGAGCAGCCGCAAGCTTCAGAAACAGATGAGGGAATTGAGAGAAAAATTAATTGCCGCAAGAAAATCTCTTTTTGTTTCAAGCAGACTTGATAGTATTGAAATTACCACAGGAGAAAACTATGTTAAACCGCTCGTTCAATTTTTTAGATTGAGGGAGCGAAGATGGTAAAGAATGTCAGTCTATTAATTTTATTCTGTGCACTTAATCTTTGGGCACAAAAAATTTCCGTATCGGCATCAACGGATACAACTGATTATTACATCGGCGATTATATTACCTACTCGCTTAAAGCCGAATATGATAAAGACGTTAAAATTTATCCGCCTGAGTTGAAGGACCTCATACACAATGTTGAATTTATTCGATCCGAAACTCCCATAACAAAAATTTCCGGCGGTAAAAAAATTACTGAGTTAAAAGCGATTCTTTCGCGTTACGATTCGGCTGAAGTAATTATTCCTCCGATACCCGTTTTTTATCGTATCGGAAAGGATACTTTAATTGAGCGTGCACCTGTTTATTCCGATAAAGACAGTTTAATAAAGGATGAGACTTTAAGACAAGCACTAAGCAACCAAACAGTATTTACTGTTCATAGATTTGAAATTTCTGAAACGGAAGATATAAAAGATGTAAAAGACCCGATTAAAATTCCTCTTGATTGGAAAATAATAGTGTTGATCGTATTAGGTGCGATAATTCTCTTACTGCTGTTTTACTTCATCTATAAAAAATATTTAAAGAAGAAACCCATACACCACGAAGAAATAAAAGAAAAGAAAATTCCTCCGCACACGGCTGCATTTAATGCTCTAAAACAGCTTGATGAAAAACAGCTTTGGCAAAAGGGATTTATTAAAGAATATCATTCTGAAATAACCGAAATAATCAGACGATATTATGAAGAAAGATTTGATCTGCCTGCATTGGAATTAACTACAAGCGAAATAATGGAACGTCTTAACAGCAATAAAGATTTTGAAACAATTCTTAATTTGACCGGGAATTTTTTAAGCAGCGCTGATTTGGTAAAATTTGCCAAATATAAACCGATGGATGAAGTTAACAGAGAAATGATGAATCAAGCGATTGAAATTGTAGAAAAAACTAAGCCGAAAGAAGAAACAGCTCTTGAGGTGCAAAATGTTTAACGATGTAACCTTCGCTTACCCCTGGGTATTGTACTTCTTAATTAGTTTGCCTTTGTTAGCAGTTTGGTATTGGTTTAGAGGAATAAAAAAACAGCCGGCTATTACGTATTCGTCGCTTAGTTTTTTTAAAGATGCAGCTCCCTCATTGCGCGAGAGATTCAAACACCTGCCCGCAGTCATTCGACTGATTGCGCTTGCTCTTTTAATTATTGCTCTTGCTAGACCGCAATCCTTTTCTTCGGGTGAAAATATTTATACTGAAGGAATCGATATTGCTATGGTGCTTGATATTTCGGGAAGCATGCTTGCTGAAGATTTTCGTCCGAACAGGCTTGAAGCGGCTAAAAAAGTGATCGATGAATTTATTTCTGCCAGAACTTCAGATAGAATCGGTCTGGTAATTTTTGCTCGTGAAGGATTTACTCAATGCCCTTTAACTATCGATTATAATGTGCTGCGTAATCTTCTTAAGGAGATCAAAAGCGGAATGATAGAGGACGGAACGGCTATTGGCAATGCACTTGCCAACGGTGCAAATAGACTAAAAGACAGCGATGCGAAAAGCAAAGTAATAATTTTATTAACAGATGGAGTAAATAATGCCGGTGAAGTAGATCCAATTTCAGCGGCACATATTGCTAAAACTTTTGGGATTCGAATTTATACAATAGGGGTTGGTACAGTAGGACAGGCGCCATACCCGTTTCAAACTCCGTTTGGAACAAGATATCAAATGGTACCTGTTGAAATTGATGAAACAGTTCTTAAAGAAATAGCTAGGGTAACCGACGGTAAATATTTTCGCGCAACGGATAATAAGTCTCTTGAAAATATTTACGATACCATAGACAAGCTTGAAAAAACAAAAATCGAAGTGACTTCATATCAACAAGCTAAAGAACTGTTTTATCCCTGGCTGGGAAGCGGATTATTCCTTCTTATAATGGAGTTGGGGCTGGCAAAAACCCTATTGAGAAAATATCCATAGAGTTGATTAGTGTTTAATAGTTGTAATCATAAATAAGAATAATATGTTTCGATTTGCACATCCTGAGTATTTGAATGCACTGTATGTAATTCCAGTGTTTGTTTTTTTATTCTGGTTTTTAAATAAGAACCGGAATAAAATACTTTCGCAATTTGCGGATAGTAAGCTGCACAAAATAATAATACCCGATTACAGCAAGGCAAAAAATGGAATTAAATATGCTCTGCTAATCGGCGCTTTAATTTTTCTGATTCTGGCTGCGGCTAATCCTCAGGTCGGTACAAGGATGCAGGAAGTAAAACAAACCGGTATTGATGTTTTTATTCTCCTTGATGTATCTGCCAGTATGCTTGCGGAAGACATTAAACCAAACAGACTTGAGAAAGCGAAATTTCAAATATCCAATCTTATCAGAAAATTAAGGGGTGATAGGATTGGATTAATAATATTTTCCGGAGAAGCTTATATTCAATTTCCCCTTACAACCGATTATTCGGCTGCAGGATTATTTTTATCCGCCGTTGATGTTACATCGGTGCCTCAGCCAGGCACTGCAATTGGTCCCGCAATCTCATTAGCCGTAAAGTCGTTCGATTATAATACTCCTACTCAGAAAGTAATAATCGTGATAACCGATGGTGAAGATCATGAAGGAGATTTAGCTTCAGCGCTCGATGCGGGAAAAGAAAAAGAGATAAAAATTTATACAATCGGTTTGGGTTCTACCCAAGGAGTTCCAATACCTGTTTATAATAACAGAAAACAGCAGATAGGCTTTAAGCAGGACTCCCAAGGAAATGCAGTTCTTACAAAATTGGATGAGAACACGTTAATTGAAATTGCATCGCAGGGCGGGGGAAAATATTTCAGAGGCAATAATTATGAAGATTATTTGGACCTCATTTATTCGGATTTGTCATCGCTTGAGAAAACAGAGTTTGGTGTAAAAAAAGTTACTGACTACGAGGACCGTTTTTATTATTTTTTAGCACCGGCAATT
>CAZTDB010000229.1:0-4914 GCA_964612385.1 uncultured Ignavibacteriaceae bacterium | reverse complement strand
TGATTTAGTCTTCTGATTTTTCCAAATATTCACCATATAATTATCTATAATATTTCCCCTTTGATTCAACGAATTATATCTTTCACCGAAACCAAAAAGCTTTTCTTTTTGATCCGAATATAATTCTTCCTTTATTTTATAAATTCTCTTATTCCCGTCGTTTAATAAAAAGATGGAAGCGGATTTCTCGCCGTGATATCCTCGTACAACTTCATTATTAAACTTATTAGTAATTTCATAAGAAAACGGTTGGTATTTTATTTTTAATGACATATTGTCGTTTTCTGCAATTAAAAAATCCGGCTTTTTTTCAACATTATAATTAGTGCTGTGTACGTCATCAGTATTCAATTCGGCATCGGCATAGAAACTAATTTTCAAGATATTATTATCCACTAACATAAACTCAAGCAGAGGATTAATAATTTGATCGGTGCTTGCCGTTTTAACTTGAATTACATCTTTCATCAAAGAAACACCTGTTACGTAAGTAAGATTATCCCAACCCAAACAACAGAAAGAAAATACTTCCGAGCGTTGTTCAACTTCGTCAAAAACGCCTCTAATTCTATAATCAACTTTCTCCCCTTTCTTAAACGCACCAACATTTGCGGACCAATAACTTTCGCCCGCTTTATTATAATCGAATTCAGCTTTAACAGGGTCAAGTGATTTTCCGTTTTTCCATATTTCAATTTCACAGTTTTGTTTTACGCTTATAGGTGACGACTTGAAATTAATTGTAGTCTGATCACCTTCCACTGGATCATGGGGAATGCGTTCGCACTGACTACCAAATACATCAATTTCCCGCTCATCGTAAAGATTCTCATATCCGAGAGGATTATGATCTATTCTAATTTGGGCAGTGTTATCTGTAGGTGTTAAAAGGATTATCAATATTAGGGTAACAAACTGCGCGAATATGATCTGTGAAATTTTCAATTTCACTAGTATCCTTTTTATTACTGCTATTGAGATAATAGCCATAATATTATTTATTAGGAGTTAATATTGCCGCGTAACCGCCGCCGGCAACCATATTTATTTTAAGGAAATCGCCATTCGTTATTTCGGATTTATTAATAAGTATTGACTGCGGATTATTGATATAATCAGCATCGACGCCGTCGGAATATTGTATTAGAGAATATTCAATATTTTCATTTAAGAATTCCACTGGGACCGAAAAAGTTCTTGGATTCTCATCGGTAATACTGCCGATAAACCATAGCCCGTTTTTTCTTCTGGCAAGTGTTACGTAATCACCGATTTTTGCATTGAGGACAATTGTTGAATCCCATGTTACCGGAACATTTTTAATAAAACTAAATGCTTCATTACCTAAATAATTCTCAATTAAATCAGCAGCCATCTGCATAGGACTATAGAGGACAACATATAATGCAAGTTGTTTAGCAATAGTTGATTTTACATTTTCTTCCTTTTTGTATTCATCAAATTTTAAATCGAAAATTCCCGGTGTATAATCGATAGGGCCTGCAAAACATCTTGTAAAAGGTAAAATTGTTGTATGCGCAGGAGGATTTCCATCGCTCCAAGCGTTCCACTCCATTCCACGCACGCCTTCACCCGTCATTAAATTCGGGTATGTCCGGCTGAGCCCAGTAAGTTTAATCGGTTCGTGAACATCCAGCATTATCATTTCGTCGAATGCTTTTTTAACGACTCGGTTATAGTGATTGACCATTTGTTGAGAATGATGATGCACCCCTTTTGGTCTGGTTGGGCCTGCATAACCAGTTTTTACATAATTTATATCATGTAATTTATAATATGCAAATGCGCTATCAAGCTGTTTTTCATAGTTAGGGATATCTCCCCCTGTCTCGTGATGACCGACTAGTTGAAGACCTTTTGAAGCCGCATAATCCGATAACTCAGGCAAATTAAAATCTTCATAAGGTGTGATATAATCAAAAGCATTTTGCTTACCCCAATTTTCCCAACCTTTGTTCCAGCCTTCTACAAGAACTCCTTGGATATTATTCTCAGCAGCAAAATCTATATACTCTTTAACAATTTTATCCGATGCACCATGTTTATCTCCTTGAACCCAAGTATATTTTCCGATGTGCATCCCCCACCAAACACCTATATATTTGATCGGTTTGACCCAATCAATATTGTCGCAACTGCACGGCGGATTCAGGTTTTCAATTATATTGGAAGTTATTATTCCCGCTTCGCCCGATGAAATTAGAATTACTCTCCAAGGTGTTTGAAAGGGCGTTACTGTTTTTACCTCAGTGCCGTCGCTTCCTGGAACTAAAACGGATCTCAGGGAATTTGGCATAAAAAAATTTGTCCGCTCGAGTGTCATGCCGGAATAGTCGACTAACTCGGCTTCATGAATTACTATGAAAGTCCCTTTGTTTGTACGTAATGTGAACGGTGTATTTACACCAACGACTTTTGATAATTTTGTATTTCGGTATAAATATTCATAACTGTCGTAATCGTTTGGAATCCACCAAGCATCGAAATCACCCGCGAAATTGAAAAATGATTGTTCTTCAATAATTTCAACATAATTGAGATATTTTTGTTTTGGAAAAATGTAACGGAAAGCGACCCCATCATCATAAATGCGGAAAACGATATTCATTTTTATTCCTCGGTTATCAATCTCCTGCAATATGAAAACAAATTCATTATATTCATTTTTGATTTGTGAATACTGACCCCAGACAGGTTTCCAAATACTTGAATGAAAGTCATTTTTAAATTCAATTATTTTGAATTTTTTGAGTGGCTTTCTACCTTTAAAGACAATTCCCAAACCCGAATTTGCCAAAACAAGTTCGCCGTTAAACCGGACGGAATAATTAGGATGTCCGTCAACAATTGAGAATACGGTAGAAATTTTACCGTCGGGAGAGTTCATTACAAACTCATTTTCATTTCCTAATACCGACGACGAAACAATAAGTAGGATAATTAGAGATGCTAAAGGTTTATTTAAATATCTCATTCAATAACCTCATGATTTTCTTTTCTCAATAGAGTAATTCTCATTCCATCGATCATCGCTTCGTTCAATACAACATTCATATTTTCATTTACCGGCAGATACTTCAACTTAATTTCATTGTGCCCTTTATCTAATACGGCTATGAACGAATTGGAATAGCCCCAGTCATCCCATTTCTGTTCGCCACGCTGAGGAAATATAATTACGGAATTAATTTCATTGTTTATTTCCAGAGATCTGATTGCACATGCATTTTTAGTATTGATCGGTCCGTTACCGTTTGCATACCTAAAATCAATTTTATATTTGCCTTTTTTATTAATATCTACATCAAACTCAACAATTTGATTTTTGAGTTTAGTAGTTTCAACGTATCCGTTTCCCCTGTAACCTTTAATTTGCGTTGAATATTTTATCCGTACAGGGTCAATTTCTTCCGGGTCGTTATTGCCGACAATTACGGGTTCCGAGATAAAAGACTCCGAACCGTTTTCATCAACAGCAATCAGTGTATATTCATCGCTCGAATTGTTCGATGAAATATTAAAACCGGTATTTTCTATCGCTTTCAATAATTTGCCGTTTTTGAATACCTTGTAGTAAACTGCGCCTTGAACTTTGTTCCATACAATCTGATTATCGACAAATTCTAATTGCGGGGTTTCGGGTGTAAAATAATTTTCAACTAAGTTTAAATTTCCCGGAGAATTAATACTACTCAAAATTATTTGAATTTTATGCTTTCCCGAAATATCTTTATCAAAAAAAGACTTCGATAAAATTTCGCCGTCTAATAAAACACTGCTTATTTCCGACCCGTGTCCTTTTACTTCAATATCATATTCTGCATTTCTGTATTTTAAGTTTTCCAGTTCATGATAATCTCCGAAATCTTCCGGGATACAAGGATTAATAAACATTCCGTTCTTATTCATGTTAATACCAAAGAAGACTCGATATACCAATCCCAAATTACCCGCAATACTCCACAGCATCCGATTGGAATTTATTTCGGTTCCTTCAAAATGTCCCGTTCCAGCCACCATATTCTCTTTATTAGTTAAAAACAAAGCAGCCGCTCTATAAACTGAATTGATTCCATGTTTAACTGCATTTTCATTTTTTACCTTTGCCGCTGCCCAAGTATAATAGCTAACAACAAAGGGCCAAATAGCGTCATTGTGATAGGGCGGTATGTTTTTTATCTGGGGATAGAAACAAGGTACACCGTATTTCATAACTGGCATTTTCTCAATTATTCTTTTTGAGCGCTTTGAATCAGCTACACCGAAAATCACTGATAAAGCTTCTCCTAATGATTCGGATTTAATTGAACGGTAATCGTATGTTCTACCATAAAGATATTGCCCGTAATACCCCTTATCTTCAATCCACAATTTAGCATTGATTGAATTTTTAATAATATCCGCATAAGTCAGATATTCATCCCTGCTTTCACCAAGCAGTTCCAACATCTCACTTAATATTACCAGTGTTTCATAATGCAGAACATTCGTTCCCAGACAACGTGAATTATAAATATCCTTCGGGTTCATCCAGGTTGGATACGACTGCTCGCGCCAATCAAGAAAAGAAGATTCGCCGAACATTAGTTTCGATTCTTTATCGAAAGCATTATGCAGATCGGCATCAACGGAGTATTTAATTATTTTTACAATTTTCTCTAACCATTCCAAATCCCCGGTTCTCAAATAAATTTCCCATGCTGCAATTGCCCAAACGACTCTGTCTGTTGATACCGGGTAAGAACCGCCTGTACCGGTATCCTGAATTATTTTTCCGTTGCTAACTTTTTGCATTAGACTATTTTTAGCGATTTCCGGTTCAATCAGAGCGAGCGAAAGATAAATACTGTAGCTGATGTCACGTGTCCAGACACCGTGCCATTTTGCTCCCGC
>CAZTDB010000228.1:0-4925 GCA_964612385.1 uncultured Ignavibacteriaceae bacterium | reverse complement strand
TATAATGTCGATTCAATTAAAGCAGCTATTCTCAAATACCTTCCGTATCATCCAAAGTATTATCCCGAAGATATCGTTGCTGATGAGAACGAAAGATTTTTTGTATCGGAGCTGATAAGAGAAAAAATTTTAGAGCAGTACAAAGAAGAAATTCCCTACAGTGTTGAAGTTATAATTGCAGACTTTAAAGAGAGGGAACACGGAAAAGATTTTATACAAGCGGAAATTGTTGTTGAAAAAGAAACACAAAAAGCAATTCTAATTGGCAAAGATGGGGCAGCCATAAAAAAGTTAGGAAAAAATTCACGTTCGGCAATCGAAGTTTTTTTAAGCAGGGAAGTGTTCTTAGATTTACGTGTAAAAGTAAGAAAAAATTGGCGCTCGAATGAAAACTTTCTTAAAGCCTTTGGGTATTCGACAGATGGCAAATGATACTGTCTCACCGTAGAATAAAATCAGTTTGAAATTTAATCCTATCCTTATTCCATGAAAAAATATATTAGCGAAGGCGCCTTATTGTTGAATACAATTATCTGGGGGGCTACCTTCGCCTTAATTAAAACTGCACTTAATGACATCTCTCCTATGATGTTCATCTCTTTCAGATTTACTTTAGCAGCGCTTCTTCTTCTTCCATTTTGTAAGTTCATATTAAAAGGATTAAATAAAGAATTGTTATATGGAGGTTTGTTTCTCGGACTGTTATACTTTTTAGGATTTGCATCGCAAACAATCGGTTTGAAATATACAACTGCAACAAAGTCCGGTTTTATCACCGGAACCTTTGTAGTCTTTACACCGATTTTTCAAGTCTTCATCGAAAAAAGAATGCCCGGAAGAGGCAGTCTTATTGCAATCGTTTTAGTCATTGCAGGCTTAGTGCTGCTTTCAAGCAAAGGCGAATCGCTGTTAGATGTTTTCAATGAGATTGGTACTAATTTTAATTTCGGCGATTTTCTTACGCTAATCTGCGCAATATTTTTTGCTTTATATTTAGTCTACCTCGACATCATAAGTAAAAAGCATTCCTATATGCCGCTGGTGTTTTTACAAATTGCGTTTACAGCCGTAGGAGGAATTTTAATGGCTGCAGTATTTTCTTCAGCCGGAATTGAAGAGCCGTATTACGTCTTAAACTTTAACGTAGTATTTGCTATTATTTACACAGCGCTGTTAGCTACAGTGTTAACCACGGTACTGCAAACGAAATATCAAAAGTTTGTTACACCTACAAAAGCCGGTATTATCTTTTCTTTAGAACCAATTTTTGCAGCTTTAATCGCATTTATGCTGTTAACCGAACAAATTTCAAACTTTGGCTTTATAGGCTGTATTCTTATATTTACAGGGCTTTTGGCTTCAGAGTTAATTGATAAAAACAAGAAAACTGACGATGAATTCCGGTGAAAAGAGAGCCGAGATTATTGTAAACGGATTAGTGCAGGGCGTTGGATTTAGATACTTTGTCCTTAGACATGCACTTAAGCTTGAGCTTAAAGGTTACGTTAAGAATTTATACTCAGGCGAAGTACTTACAGTTGTTGAAGGAAGCGTTGCTCAGATAGAAGCCCTTTACGAACTGTTAAAAATCGGACCGTCGTACTCGAGTGTAAAAAAGCATCAAATAATCTGGAGCGATTCACAAAACGAATTCACCAATTTCGAGATACGCCATTGAACATCAGCTTTAGAACAGGTATCGGATTCGACGTTCATCGGTTTTCGGATAATAGAAAATTGATAATTGGCGGTATTGAAATACCTTATGAAAAAGGATTGTCCGGACATTCAGATGCAGATGTGCTGCTTCATGCAATTTGCGATGCTCTGCTTGGTGCCGCTTCTTTAGGCGATATCGGTACGCATTTCCCGGATTCTGATCCGGTATATAAAAATATAGAAAGTACTTTGCTGCTTCAGAAAGTTTATTCGATTCTTCAATCCTCCGGATATTCAATAGAGAACATCGATTCGGTGGTAATGGCGGAGAAACCCAAGCTGCTGCCCTTTATAAATTTAATGAAGGAAAAAATTTCTAAAATCCTGAACATAAGTGTTGAGCAAATTTCTATTAAAGCAACTACCACCGAAGGGTTGGGGTTTATCGGACGCAAAGAAGGCATTGCCGCTATGGCTTCTGCACTAATCATAATAAACAAATAATATGTTTGAAGATATTCTTAAGTTCATCACTCAGCTTACTCCATTTTGGATTTACATAACTCTTTTTCTTTTTGCTTTTGTTGAGAATGTCTTTCCTCCCTCTCCAAGCGATTTAGTAGTCGTTGTCGGCGGCTCTCTTATTTCTCAGGGAGTTATTCATTTTCTTCCGACATTAATTATCACAAGCCTGGGAAGTGTGTTAGGATTTATGACTCTTTATTTTATTGGTGCTCAGCTCGATAAAAGAGTCATCCGTGCCGGAAAAATAAAATTTATTTCATTAGATGCTTTGGACAAAGCCGAATTATGGTTCAACAAATACGGTTACTTTATAATTGCGGCAAATAGATTCCTGCCCGGGACACGATCGGTTATTTCTTTCTTTGCCGGCTTAAGCGAGCTTGATGTAAAAAGAACGGTTGGCTTAGCTCTTCTCAGTTCTTTTGCATGGAATTCAATTATAATTTATTTGGGTATTATCTTCGGTAATAACATCGAATTGATTGATTATTATTTGAATACATACAGTAATATTGTAATTACAGTAACAGCAGCAATACTTTTGTTTTTTACGATAAGATATTTTTTCAGGAAAAGGAAAAAGGCAGGATGATTAAGTTTTTTCAAAAATATAAACAGCCTCTCGATCCTGCAGAGAAAAAAAATAGAAGGAATGAACGACTGCTTCTTATTTTAAGCGGCGTGTTATTAGGAATATCCTTTCCACCGTTTCCTTTTCCATTCCAGCTTTTAATGTTTGTCGGATTAATTCCGCTCTTCATTGTGATTGAGAAACGAGAAAAACTTCTTACAATAAATCGGGCAGTTTATCTTACTTTTTTTATTGTTTGTCTTATAACTCTTTATTGGGTTGGAAGCTGGCAAAAAGCCGCTGATCCTTTTTTAATGATTTCAGGAGTTCTACTTGTTTTTGTGAATCCGGTTTTATTCTTAATTCCTTCAACGCTTTATTACTTCTCAAGAAAATATTTGAATGCTTCAATAGCTATTTTTTTAATGCCGTTTTTTTGGGTTGCTTATGAATATGCTTATATGCTAACCGACCTAAGCTTTCCCTGGCTTACATTAGGAAACGGTTTATCGCATTTTACATATTTCATTCAAGCTGCAGATATAATAGGCGCGCTGGGAATATCGCTTCTAATTGTGCTGATAAATGTGCTATTATATAAGGCAATTCTATTAAGAGCACAAATTAAAAAAGCAATCGTTCCGCTTGCTGCCGCAGGTTTAATCTTTTGCATAATGTTAGCTTATGGATATTTACGAGTCTCAAATTATGATCTGTCCTCTGAAAAAATAAAAGTTGGAATAGTGCAGCCCGACCTCGATCCATGGGACAAATGGGCAGGCGGCGGAATAGATAATATGTTAAAGCTTTATTTTGATCTTTCGCAGAAGACGATAGATGCTGGTGCCGAATTATTAATTTGGCCCGAAACTGCACTGCCGGTGTATTTATTTGGCGGAACCTATAGATCGCAGGTTGATGAATTATATTCTTTTCTAAGACAAAATAATGTCCATTTGTTTACCGGTATGCCGGATGTAATTTTTTATGATAAAGATGATCCTGCAATTCCAACCGATGTGAAAAGCGGAGACAATGAGGATTTCTATTACTCTACGTATAATGCAATTCTACTTCTTTCACCCGAAACAACGGACTTGCAGCGTTACGGCAAAATGAAATTAGTTCCGTTCGGTGAGCGGGTTCCCTATGTTGATGTATTTCCATTTCTGGGTGATTTAATTCGCTGGGGTGTTGGAATCACAGGCTGGAACGTTGGAAAAGAAAAAACCATTTTCACTTTGCCTGTCTCTTCTTCTAATTCTGAAAGAGATACATTAAAAATTAATGGCTTGGTTTGTTATGAATCCATTTATCCGGCTTTCGTTTCGGAGTTTATACAAAAAGGTGCGGATTTAATTGTTGTAGTAACGAACGATAGCTGGTACGGTAAATCAAGCGGTCCTTATCAGCATAAAGAAATTGCAGTTCTGCGTGCGATTGAAAATCGAAAGACAGTAATTCGTGCTGCAAATGGAGGAGTTAGCTGCATCATTAATCCTTTAGGGATTACGGAAGCTGAAACGGAATTGTTTACTCAAACTGTTTTAACTGCCGATGCTGTTCTTCAAAGTGATGAAACTTTTTTCACTCAAAATCCTTTATTGATTCCTATTCTCTCTTCAGTTATATCAATTTGGATATTTGGAATATTTTTATTGAATAAGATTAAATCAAAATTCAAATTGTAAAAAGTTATGGAAAAAATTATAGATCTTAGAAGCGATACTGTAACCAAACCATCGGAGGGTATGCGAAAGGCAATGTACGAAGCAGAAGTCGGGGACGATGTTTTCAAAGAAGACCCAACAGTAAATGCACTTGAAGATTATGCTGCAGAACTATTAGGAAAAGAATCAGCTCTGTTTGTTACAAGCGGAGTAATGGGTAACGAGCTTTGTTTAAATGTTTTAACTAATCCGGGCGATGAAGTTATCTGTGAAAAAGATTCGCATATTTTTAATTATGAGTCCGGTTCACCGGCAGTGCTAAGCGGTTTGCAGTTATTTCCCGTAGAAGGAACCGGCGGGGTTATTTATCCCGAACAAATTGAGCCGTTCATAAGACCGGCGAGTGCGTATTACATGCCCCGCACAAAGCTTTTAACTATTGAAAATACACACAACCGTGCCGGCGGAACGATACAGCCGATTGAAAATATTGCGGTACT
>CAZTDB010000227.1:0-4937 GCA_964612385.1 uncultured Ignavibacteriaceae bacterium | reverse complement strand
AGCTTCATCACACCGCCGCCGCTTAAAGGATTAACAATAAACATGTGAGCCGTTGCAGGTCCGGCATGATCGAGGTGCTTTATCTGATTAGCCCTGGATATTTTATTCAACGCCGAAGCTAAAGCAAGCGGATTGCCTGAAATGCTCGCGCCTCCTTCGTCAGCTAAAAATTCTCTTGATCTTGAAATTGCAAGCTGAAGAAGTGTAGCGGCAATCGGGGCAAGAATTAACAATACTAACGATGAGATTCCTCCTCGATCATCGCTGCTGCCTCCTCTGCCGAACATCATAGCCCAGCCAGCCATGTGGGCTATATAAGTTATAGTGCCTACGACGGTTGCGGCAATAGTGCCGATTAGCATATCTCTGTTTTTCACATGAGCTAATTCGTGTGCCATCACTCCCATTAATTCCTCGTTATTTAGTCCTTGCAAAATACCTGAAGTAGCGGCAACTGCCGCATTTTGCGGATTTCTTCCGGTAGCGAATGCGTTCGGAGTGGGATCATTAATTATATAAACTTTTGGCATAGGCAGATTAGCATTTCTTGCTAACTGCTCAACCGCTATATATAATTTTGGTGCCGTTTCCCTCGTTACTGCTTTTGCACGATACATCGATAAGATAATTTTATCGGAATACCAATAAGCGCCAAAGTTCATTACTATGGAAAAGATTAAAGCTATTGTCATTCCTGTCGATCCTCCTAAAAGATAACCAACTATCAGAAAGAGGATCATCAGCATCGTCATTAAAAATACTGTTTTAACCGTGTTCATTTTTTCTCCAAAAAATTTTTGAGCAAAGTTAAAGAATGAATAAAGTTTAAGCAAGGTAAAGAAAAGGGATTGATATCCAGATGGGGCAAATATTTTTTTAATTCTGTTGTGAAGACTATTTCCCCTTGCCTTTATTTTCTATTATCATTAAATAAGCTGCTGAAATTTTGGAGTTTTATGAAAACGAGAATCATCTTAACAGCAGCAGCCCTTTTTTGTTTAACAACAACCGGTGTTGGGCAAAATACCTTCGAATTCTTAAGAATTGATATGAGCGCCCGCGCCGCAGCACTGGGCGGCAGTTTTACAGCTAACCATGACGATCCCAATGTCATTTTTTATAATCCCGCAGGCATGAAACTGCTTAGCGAGAGCCCCGTTTCTTTTTCTTTTGTGAAACATTTGTTAGATATAAATCTTGCAAGCGTATCATATTCAACCGAGCTTGAGGGAATTGGAAGATTTGGAGCGGCTGTAAAATATGTGAACTACGGAAATTTTGTTGCCGCAGATGAATTCGGAAACAGAAACGGAGAATACGGTGCAGGAGAAGCTGCATTCATAATAGGTTATGCCGGCTCGTTAGATGAAAATTTTTATTACGGCGTAAATGCAAAATTTATCTACTCTTCAATTGAATCCCGCTCGGCAAGTGCCGCTGCTGCCGATATAGGTATTCACTACACTATACCCGAGCAGCAAATAAATTTTGGTTTTAGTGTATTAAATGTGGGATCTCAATTATCTTCTTACTATTCAACTAAAGAAGAACTGCCGCTCGATTTAGTTTTGGGCATCTCCAAAAAACTCGAACATTTGCCCCTCAGACTGTCACTCGATTTCCACAAGCTGAATGAAGAAAGAGACGATTTTATTCAAAGATTTAAAGCCTTTACAGTCGGTGCTGAATTTACGCTAAGCAAGGTATTGATACTGAGACTGGGATTCGATAATGAAAAAAGAACCGAATTGAAGGTGGGTACTTTTGCCGGTATAGCAGGTTTCAACATCGGTTTAGGTGCTAAAATATCGAATTATAATTTCGATTACGGCTTCTCTTCAATGGGATTAATCGGCGGGTTGCATCGCATCGGAATATCGACATCGTTTTAGAACTAACTCTAAATTAAATTAATCTCTCTCTTTTCAAATCTAACCCAACAAATTTTTTCCCTGTAGAGACGCACCGTCCGAAGGATCAACTTGACTGCTGCGCCTTTTACGCAAAATTTTATTTTATTCGTAAATCTTTGGATGCATGATGTGCTCTCTAACAGGTATTTGTTTTTTAGCAGAGTGCGGCTGTTTAAGTTTTTTCGTTATAGACGCCCTACCGGACGTCTCTACATTAATTCCTATATGGATTTTCCAAATATTGCTTTGCCTGTTCCCGGCTTTTACCGTAGTTCCTCATGTCCAGTAATTGCTCGTAATATTTAACTGCCTCGTCACGGTTATCAAGCAGATCGTTTATCATACCTAAGTACAGATAAGCATTAATCAAAAAACCCGATTCTTCCTTTTTATCAATCTGCTTAGAATACTCAGCACACATTTCAAAATAATTTTTAGCTGAGTCCAGCTCATTCATATTTCTATGATGCACTCCGATGTAATAAGCGGCTTCTCTTTTTACACGCGGTGTTGAATAACCGTACATATTGAGCTCAGCTTTATTAAGAATTTCATGAAAAATTTCGGAAGCTGAAAAGTAGTTGCCTTTTTTTACTGCAATTCTCCCTAACCATCGGTGAAAAACCGGATTATCCGGAAATTCTTCATGCAGCATTACTGCATATTCTTCTGCCTTTCTGTAATCATTCTCATAAGAATAGTAAAGAGTCAACAGAAAATATCGCGCTTCATATTTAGCATATTTACCGTTCAGCGCTGTGTTTGTTAGCTGTTCAATTCCTTTCTCTTTATCGCCAGAAGGAAAGAAAATCATTAAAGGTTTTAATAACGGATAATCATTCGGGATAACGGAAGCATAATAGTTATAAATTCCAAAGCCGAGCTGAACATCCAGATTAGACGGATCAAGGATGGATGCCCGCTCAACGATAGGCAGAGCCTCTCTTCCGTCGTCGGCTGCTTTTAACCAACTTTCCCGATAAGCCCGAAGTCTGCCTCTAAAACCGATTGCACCGCCTTTAAAAAAAAGTGCATCTACGTTTGCAGGATCTTTTTTTAAAATCCCATCGCACTGAAAAATTACATCTTCTAACTTCTGGAAAAAGATATCATCATAAGTTTCGACGTCGAGGTCGAGCAGAATTTTCCACCAATCAATCATTGCAAGGAAGAACCTCCCGGCGGGATCTTCCGGATAGTCAGCAATTAATCCTCTAAATATCTTTTCTGCATCGTCAAATTTTATGTTGTAGATTGCTTTGATTCCTTGGATAATAGTAGAATCGCGGGTGATGTTTTGTGCATGCAAATTCGCATTAAAAATAAAAATTAATGCGAAAGGAATTAATATTTTTCTGATGCTCATGTAGAGTTTTTTAATAATGAATGTCAATCAATTTTAAGATTGCTATTGGATACAACTTTTAATGCCCGCCTTATACGATCATGATGAATCAATTGTTGCAGATTATTATCGCATGTTAGGCAGACTGCTAAACCCCCAAGATTCGATGATTGCTTCTACGAAAATAATTTTAATTATAAACTAAAAAACAAGTTTGAGAATATACTTATTAACAAAAGCTCGAAGGTTTTACACTCACTTGCCTAATGTGAGTTAGTTAAACCACAATATTTTTTTAGGTTAATCAGAATAGATAATTTCACTCAAATATTCTGCAATTTTATCAATTGAAATTCTGATTTGATTCATCGAGTCTCTTTCTCTTATTGTTACTGTCTGATCGGAGAGTGTTTGCGTATCAACTGTGATTGAGAATGGGGTTCCGGCTTCGTCCATTCTTCTATATCTCCTTCCAATAGCGCCTTTATCATCATAAAAAACTTTGAACCGTTTTCTTAATTCCTTCTCTATACTGCGGGCTACTTCAGGCATTCCATCTCTATTCACCAGAGGAAGAATGGCGGCTTTGATTGGCGCAAGCTTAGGGTGAAACTTTAGCACGCTCCTCATTTCTTTATTTACTTCCTCTTCATAATATGCATCAATTAAAAATGCCATGAATGATCTGCTGGCGCCTGCAGAAGTTTCAATGATATAAGGAACGTATTTTTCTTTCCTCTCTTCATCGAAATATTTTAACGATTTGCCTGAGTATTCTTCGTGCCGGCTTAAATCGAAGTTTGTCCGGTTGTGTATGCCTTCTATTTCACCCCATCCAAATGGAAAGCGATATTCGATATCCGTTGCCTCTTTTGCATAGTGTGCAAGCTTATTTTCCGGATGATCGTGATACCTTAATTTGTCTTTCGACATACCCAATGAAATGAACCAGTTTAATCGCTCGGCTTTCCAGTAATCGTACCACTCCTTATCGTTTGATGGATTTACGAAGAACTGCATTTCCATCTGTTCAAACTCGCGTGTACGGAAGAGAAAATTCTTTGTATTAATTTCATTTCGAAAAGCTTTACCGATTTGTGCTATTCCAAAGGGCAGCTTTTGTCTTGCAGAACTTTGAACATTTAAAAAATTAACGAAGATACCTTGTGCTGTTTCAGGTCGAAGATAAACTACCTCGCTCGAGTCTTCAACCGAACCGATAAATGTTTTGAACATCAGGTTGAACTGCCTGGCAGAAGTGAAAGTATTTTTATTACCGCATTGGGGGCAATTAATTTCCGAAAGTAAGATAGGACTTAACTCTTTGTCTTCCAGCACTGCGTCAAACTCATCCACTTTTCCATTTACTTTCTCAGCCTTTTCAATTAGAAAATTAAACTTTTCAGTTAATACCTCAGTGCCGGATATTTTGTATTTAAGCTCGCCTACAGCCTTTAGTTTTTTCTTTTCATTTATCAATTCGCCGAGCACATCTAAACGAAATCTTGCCTTGCAGCTTTTGCAGTCAATCATCGGATCGGTAAAACTTTCTATGTGCCCGGAAGCTTCCCAAACACGTGGGTGCATTAAAATTGAGGCATCCAATCCTTCTATATCTTCCCGAAAAGTCATGGCTTTCCACCACTCTTCTTTTAGATTTTTCAGCAGCTCAACGCCAA
>CAZTDB010000226.1:0-4950 GCA_964612385.1 uncultured Ignavibacteriaceae bacterium | reverse complement strand
AAACAGAATTTTCAAAAAGCAGCGGATCGGAATTTTCATAACCGCTTTTCTCTTTACCCGTCATTGGGTGACCGCCAATATAAATGCCGGCAGACGAAAATGATTTCCATTTTTCTTCAAAGATTCCTTTTACTCCGCAAACATCGGTTAAAATTTGTCCGGGTTTTAACAGAGGAGCTATTTCCTCAAACTCTTTCAGAGAAGATTCCGTTGGCAGGCAGAGAAATATTACATCCGAGTTAAGAGCACCCTGCGGATTTTCTAACTTAGAATCGATCACTTTTACTTTTTGCGCCAAGTGCAGAACATCACGATGATCAAAAGCAGAAATGGCGATTCCGGGATTAAATTTTCTTACAGCCTTGGCAATAGAACCCCCTATTAAACCAAGTCCTATTATAGAGATTGAATTAATAGCAGAAGGCATACTCAGGGAAAAAATTTTGCATAACAGTTATTAATTTTACTTATAAAAAATTAATCGGTGTAAACTACATTTTTCTTCCGATTACTTCCGCAATAAGCCTTACTTGCTTCATCAATTCATCAAACTGATCGGGAAGTAATGCTTGCGGTCCATCCGAAAGTGCATGTTCAGGATCGTGATGAACTTCGACCATTAATGCATCGGTACCGGCAGCTACCGCAGCACGAGCCATTGGCAGCACTTTATCTCTCAACCCTGTTGCATGAGATGGATCGGCGGCGATTGGTAAATGGCTGCGCTTATGAACAACCGGAATTGCTGAGAGATCAAATGTGTTTCTTGTATAGGTCTCAAAGGTTCTTATTCCTCTTTCACAAAGAAATACCTGTCTATTACCGTTCGACAAAATATATTCAGCAGACATTAACCAATCTTCAACTGTAGCTGCGAGACCACGCTTCAGCATTACAGGTTTTGTAACTTTTCCGAGTTCTTTTAATAAAGAAAAGTTTTGCATATTGCGCGCACCGACCTGAAAAATGTCAGTGTATTTATTTATTAATTCAATTTGATTTACTTCCATCACTTCGGTAATAACTAAAAGATTATTTTTATCTGCAGCATTACGAAGCAGCTTTAATCCATCTTCACCCAAACCCTGGAATGAATAAGGAGATGTTCTCGGTTTGAAAGCACCACCGCGTAAAATTTTTGCACCCGCTTTTGCAACTATCGAAGCGATCGTAAAAATCTGATTTTCGCTTTCTACCGAGCAGGGACCTGCAATCATTATCACTTTGTTACTGCCAATCTCAACATCTCTCACTTTGATTATTGTATCTTCTTTCTGAAAAGTTCTGCTTGCAAGCTTGAATGGTTCTGTAATGCGGTAAACTTCAGAAACGCCGTCAAGTATTTTTACTTTTCGAATATCGAAATCAGGTTTAACACCGATTGCACCCAATACAATCTGCTGCACACCGGTTGATTTATGTACCGCAAATCCGAAATCTTCGAGATGCTTTATTACGTTTTCTAATTTTTTTTCGTCAATATTTTTATCAAGTACTATTACCAATTTTTACTCCGTTTTAATTAATGAAATCTTTTTTCGCCGGCTTTTATTGCAAGATCGATATAATCTTCCTTTGTAGGAATTGCACACGAAAATTTTGCACTGTAAGCACAGTAAGGATTGTATGCTAAATTAAAATCAATTGTGTAAATAAAATCTTTATCAGGATTCAATTCAAAATCTAAATAACGTCCCACCCCGTACGTCTCTTCCCCGGTAGTTTTATCTGTAAACCAGATGCTGTAGTACTCCACACCTAACCGGCTTACGCCTTTGTATATGTTAACTTTAAAATCATTCCTGGAATGGTTGAATAGAACATAACCGTACCTTATAACTTTTCGTTCTTCTCCCTTCGTGCCTAAAATTGTAATCGTGTCTTTTGGTTCATACTCATACAATTTGCTTTTAAAAACAAACTCTCCATTAGGTTCATAATATTTTAATGGCGAAAAGTGAGCGTTAGAGTCCTGGTTGAACGGAGAACCGGGATCAAACTGCATAAAGCTGTCCTTTTGAGCCTGATAAAATTTTATGCTGCTAATATATTCTTCCGTCTCAGGTGAAACATTTTTACCACAAGATGTGAGGAAGAAAAAAACTGCGGGCAGCAGAATAAGTATTTTTTTCATATCAGAATAAATGAAATTCCATTGGATTTTTTTGAGCGCAAATTAACCCGATTTCTCTTTCACCTTCGCTTTAAGCTCGTGTAATTTATTTAAAGCTTCAATCGGAGTTAGATTATTAATTTCAATTTCACCTAGTTCCTGGCGAAGATGATCGTCAACTATTTCAAACATGCTTATCTGATTATCATCGCGGCGTTTCATTTTCTTCAGCTTCTCTTTTTTCTCCTCGTAAGGAGTTAATTCCTTGCTTTCAAGATTCTGCAAGATTTCCTTTGCTCTGTTTGTAACATAAAGCGGTAAGCCTGTCATTTGAGCTACCTGTATTCCATAGCTGTGATCAGCTTTACCGGGATTAACTTTATGAAGGAATATTACTTTATCGTCGTACTCACGAACTTCCACTTTATAATTTTTTATTCTCGGGAAAATTTCTGCAAGTTCATTCAATTCATGATAATGTGTTGCGAAGAGAGTTTTCGCTGCAACCGAGGGATTCTCATGCAGATATTCAGTAATTGCCCAGGCGATTGATATTCCGTCAAAAGTACTGGTTCCTCTTCCTATTTCGTCTAAAAGAATCAGGCTTCTTTCAGTAGCATTATTTAAGATGTTTGCTGCCTCTTGCATCTCTACTAAAAATGTGCTTTCGCCGCTGGTGATATAATCACTGGCACCTACTCTCGTAAAAATTCTATCTACAATTCCTATCTTAGCTTTCTTTGCCGGCACAAATGATCCGATTTGAGCTAACAGAACAATAAGACCTACCTGCCGCAGATAGACTGATTTACCAGCCATGTTAGGACCGGTTAATATTACTATTTGATTTTCGCCGCTGTCAAGTTTACAATCGTTTGGAGTGAATTTTTCTCCGGGCGGCAGAACTCTTTCAACAACCGGATGACGACCTCCAATTATTTCAAGCCCGGTATCATCGGCAAGAATGGGTTTTACATAATTATACTGCTCGGCACTTTCAGCAAAAGATAAGAAACAATCCAGAGCTGCAATTGCTTTTGCATTCAATTGAATAGATTCGGCTTCATTAGCTACGGTTTCTCTTATTTCATTAAAGAGCTGTGATTCAAGTTCATAAATCTTTTCTTCGGCATTAAGTATTTTATCTTCATAAGTTTTTAATTCTGGAGTAATGTATCTCTCGGAATTAACCAGCGTTTGTTTTCTGATATAATCTGAAGGAATCTTATCCTTATGCGCATTGCTAATCTCAATATAATAACCGAATACTTTGTTGAAGCTTACTTTCAACGAGGAAATATTAGTTCGTTCACGCTCGGTTTTTTGAAGCTTTGCTATCCAATCTTTTCCGTGTAGTGCAATATCTCTTAATTCATCCAGCTCAGGACTGAATCCCGATTTTATTACACCGCCTGTCAAAATATTAACCGGAGGATTATCAACCAGAGAGCTTTGAATTTTTTCGATTATTCGTTCGAGTGGATTCAAGCTATCTCTTAACTGGGAAAGAGTTTTTTGGTTCAGCAGCAGCAATTCTTTTTTTACGTCAGGAATTTTTTTTAACGAAGCTTTAATTGCAGTTAGATCTCTCGGATTAGCGCGTCCGGTACAAACTTTAGAAATTAATCTTTCCAGGTCGCCGATTTCTTTTAATTGCCCCTGAAGATTTTTTCTGACATTTTTATTTTTAAATAGAGCATCAACACTTTCTAATCTTTTCTCGATACTTTCAAGCTTCTTTAAAGGAGCAGATATCCATTTTTTTAACAGCCTCCCGCCCATCGCCGTTTCGGTTTTATCAAGAATTGAAATCAGCGTTCCTTCTCTGCTTCCTTCATGCAGTGAAAGAGTAATTTCCAAATTGCGTTTGGTGGAATTATCAAGCACCATATATTCAGATGCATTATAAACCGAAATTTTTGTCAGATGCGGCAGATTAGATTTCTGTGTCTCTAATAAATAGTTCAACACAGCTCCGCTGGTAACAATGCCCGCTTTAAGCCCTTCGATTCCGAATCCTTTAAGATTTACTGTTTTAAATTGAATTATCAATAGGTCCTTGGCATATTCGTAATTGAAAATCCAATCGTCTAACCGGGTTAATTTTATCGAAGGATTAATCCGTGAGATTAATCCACTAAAATATTCTCTTTCTTTTTTCTGAACTAAAATTTCAGCAGGCGAAATCAACTCAATTTGCTGAGTTAATTGAGAGGAAGGAATCTCAAAAGCATAAAACTCACCGGTGGAAATATCGCTGAATGATATGCCGGTAATTTCATTGTTTCTATAAACTGCCATCAAATAATTATTTCGTTTGTGATCAAGCAGCTTTTCTGAGAATGCAACACCGGGCGTAACTACCTCTATCACTTCCCTTTTAACAATTCCTTTGGCAAATTTTGGATTCTCTACCTGTTCGCATACAGCAACCCGGTACCCTGCACGAACAAGTTTGGGCAAATATGTATCAATGGCATGATGAGGAAAGCCTGCCAGAGGAACATCTTCAGCAGCACCATTTGCTCGTTTAGTTAAAGTAATCCCAAGAACTTTTGAAGCTGTTTTGGCATCTTCTTCAAAAGTTTCGAAGAAATCACCTACCCGGAAAAGCAATATGGTATCCGGATAACTTTCTTTAATCTTATAATATTGCGCCATTAATGGTGTTTGCTGCATAAAAATCAAATTCGAATTGCGTGATAAAAATAGTCTAATACTCAAATAATATCAATTTATATAAAGTACGGTTTAGACAGCTTATAAATTTTGGTTCTGTGTTGTTTATAGTGGGTAACATAACCTTTAATAATTACCTTGAGAAGTAAAATAATTAA
>CAZTDB010000225.1:0-4981 GCA_964612385.1 uncultured Ignavibacteriaceae bacterium | reverse complement strand
TTTAGCTAATGAATTCAATACTTGTTATTGTATTGATTAGTTATTAATAACTCTTAACAGTTCTAACACCGCGTGTTACCCTTGCATCATGCGGACTCAAATGAGTATTCTCGATTGTAAACGGAAGATTCATGTTTGCGGTTAGACTGTCGAGCTCGCGAATGCTTGGTTTTGGAAAAAATTCGCTTCGGGTATCAACTCCTGCCATAAGCGGTTGACTACTTTTTAAAGCTGATGCCTCGCGTTTTTTCTGTTCAAATTTTACATCAGCAATATAAACTGATGCAACACCGGTAAACACTAAAAACACGGTTAAGAAAGCAAGAAATGTTTTCATAGCGACCCTCACTCCCTAATAAAATTAGACTTCAGTTGTCCCTCACCTTAGCCTAATATTTAATATTGCCCTAATAAAATAATTATAACGATAATATGAGAAGAATTTGACTCTAAAATAAGAAATAATTCTATATTATCAATGAGCGAAATGTAAGTTTCTTAACGGCAGGCAAAATGTTTCGGTTGAAGAGTTACAGGTAGTTCAAATTAGGTAAAGACTTATTTGTGCGGAAAGGGAGGGATTCGAACCCTCGGTACCCTCACGGATACACACGCTCTCCAGGCGTGCCAGTTAAACCACTCCTGCACCTTTCCGATTTTGCGGCACAAATATAGAAATTTATAGCAGGTTTCCCAAAGGGAAGTAGGCTCATTTGACACGATAGAATGGGCGAATGAAGCTGATTTTGATCCTGAAGTTTTATATCAAAAAAGCATTAGGATTGATTAACCAAAATTTCTCGCTGGCATATTTGCCATGTTAGTGCCTTCCAGCCGCATCATACTCTCTTCAGAATTTCTAAAACCCAAAAGAGTAATATTGCCCTGCAAAACGATTCGTTCATCTATCAATGCAAATTTTTGATGTGCGTTAGCTTCGAATAATAATTCGAGTCCTTTTTAAGTAGCATTAATATTTTGTTCTTAATCTTTAATCTGACGTTTTCGATAAGCAGGGATCGATATTTATTCAAGAGGGATAATTTGTCGGATTTGTCAGTGATCATCTCAAAATTCTCTTTTTTTATACGCATAGCACTTAAATTCTTTTTCGTCTCTTTGATCGTATCTCGTCATATCACACAGCATCTCCTCATCGGGATTATCATAGTTTATACATGTTAAACACAACGATGGTTTTTTTATCAAATCAGTATTAATTTCGTATCCGTCATCATCGAATATTCCGGCAATTTGTGTTTTATCAATTTCATCAATATGCCTTCGCCCCTTTTTGCCTTCACTTTTTTTTAACGCCGATTCTATTTCGAAATCATCCTCCGGATAACTTTCCCCTGTAATGCAAGTAAAGCAAGCATTGCCAACCGATGCAGAACCAATTACCCAAATGTCATTTCCGCAGGAACATTTTACACCTTTTTTATAATCAGCTAATGCCGAATTTATACGTCGTCTTAAATCCTTTTCATTTTCGGAAGGATTATTCTTAAGATGTAATTTTATGTATTCGTCAATAGAAATAGGTACAAATCCCATTTTAGTGCCTTTCATTTTTTCAGAAATCCCGGCAGCTTAAATTTCATAGTAACTTCGCCGGTTTCGCGGTTAATTGATATTCCTTTTTCTTCTGTTATTAATTCATTGCCCGTTGCCATTTTAAATATGCCATTTAAAAATTGCATCCCTTGGTTTAAGGTTGCTTCAATTTCTTCAGGATTAGGAACCGGTTGTTTTTGTGAACCACCCTCTTTAGCCGGTGATTCGTCCGCACCCCCGGCTTCAACCTTTTCATCTATAAGTTCAGGTGCTTCAATTAAATCTCCTGAATCTTCAATGTCGGTTATAATTTCTTTTCTTGCTTCTTCATCGGGTTCTTCATAATCAATAGATGATGTTTCAGCCGGTTGAATCATCCTTTGCATTTGCTCAATAAAAGTAGATCTTCCTTTAGAAGCGAAATCAACTTCTTCGGTTAAATTAGCATTATTCAATACGGCATTAAATAAAGCCTCTTTAACAACAATTCCGTTTGCAATATTATGTTCTATGCTGTTAAGCGCAACTAGATTTATGGCAGTTAATTTTGGACTTACCTGTCCGATGCGATTTATCCTCCCGATCCGCTGATTCTTTTTTGCGGGGTTCCATGGTAAATCAAAATTGATTACTGTATCTGCGAACTGCAGGTTTAGTCCCGTACCCCCGGCTTCTGTTGAAAGGAATACAAGTGTGTCAGGATTATTTGCAAATTCTTCAATCAGCAATCCCCTTTTCTTTACCTGCACATCACCCGAAAGCGTTACGTATTGAATGCCGTTCATCTTTAACATCTTACCGATTAAATGAAGCATCGTTTTCCATTCCGAAAAAATTATCACCTTTCTTTTACGATTTTTTATATTCAATTTTTCCAAAAGTATTGTTTTTAATTCATCCAGTTTTGGAGAATAATTTGTCTCTTTATCAATCAGATAAGTTGAATCGCACACCATTCTCATGCTAGTAAGAATTTGCTGTATTCGCTGCATATCGTAAACGGTTTTATGTTTCTTATGCAGAATAGGCGCAAGCGATCTAGCCAACCCGGAATGAATTTCCGCCTGTGCGTCATGAAGTTCGATAGGCACAACAACCTCCTGAACTGCAGGCAGCTCCTTTAACACATCTGCCTTTTCACGCCTGATAACATAATCGGCTAATTTATTTTTTAATTCCTGTAAGTTATAATAACCCGTTATCCGGTTCTTTTTATCTTTATCGAAGTAACAATGGTTCATCGAAAATTCCCATTGGGGTGCAAGCACTTGAGGATCAATAAAGTTCATTATTGAATATAAATCGAGCAGATTGTTTTCAAGCGGAGTACCGGTTATAACAAGCGAATGTTTTTTAGGGATCGATTTTACGGCATGAGAGGTTTTTGTATCGTAATTTTTTATTTTTTGTGCTTCATCAAGTATTATCATGTCCGGTGGGTTTTTATGAATCACAGTAATATCCCTCATTACAGCTTCGTAATTTGCAATTAGGAAGAATTCACCTGTGCTCTTGTATATAGCGTGCCTGTCGCTCCGCATCCCCTCAATTATAACTGCCTTTTCATCGGTATAGCGTTCAATTTCCTTTTTCCATTGATACTTTAAGGATGCCGGACAGACAATCAATGTTTTATTCAAACCATAAATATCTTTTTTCAAAATTGCAAGAGTAATAGCCTGAAGCGTTTTCCCTAATCCCATTTCATCTGCAATGATGTTTCCTTTCTTAAATAGAGAAAACAAAATGCTCTCTTTCTGGTAATCGAAAAGCTTTGCTTTTATTTTGGAAAAATCGGGTGTTATCTTTTTGCTTAGCTGCTTGAACGATTGCTGTTCAAAATATTTATCGATTTTTTCATTTACTTCAGGACGAATTAGTATTGATTTATAATGACTCGCTTCATCAATAAACTTTAAAAAACCGGGATACTTTTCAGGCAGAATATATTGGCTCTCATTAAAATATTTCTTAATAAGTTTATCGATGTCTAAAGGGAGCTCACGATCATAATAATACGTTATGTTATAATCATAGTTCGGATCGCAATAAATTTCGATTATTGGATAATTGTTTTTTCCTAATACTTTTTTGTAATTCTTGTTCAAATAGTTTGAGGCAAAGATTAAGTGTTTGCAAGTTCCAAGCTTATTAGTCTTAAAATCCGGGCAAGAACAATAGCCGTTGCCTGTTGCAAAATCCCGTATGGTTATTTCATAAACTCTTCCTCTTTCGGTTTTAATTTTGTGAAAGCCGTGGACATTTTCCCCTAAAGTAATTTCAAATTTTTCCTTAGCTGCTTTTTCCTGTCTTTCCTTCAATACCCGTCTAATCATTTCCTTTTTTGTGTACTTACTATTTTCGATAGATGCTTTATCCTTTTCCGCTTCATATTTTATACTAAGCTGAATTAGAGCCGCCGCCGCATGCGGACAGCATTCCAGCTTTTGCCAGTCTACAAATAGGAGTGAAGCACAATCGCAGTGAAACGAAAGTTTAGAGTCGGTTAAAGAAACTGTTACATTAAAATCATCAAATCGGTCTTCAACAATAAAATTAAATTTATTATAAGATTGGCTGACAAGCGTACACATTTCGTTATCCACAAATCGCTGCCCGCGCTGGTAAACTGCTTCCGATCTTATATACTTTTCCTTTATTTCAGAAATGCCTGGCATAGAAAAATTAAATTTCATAATAGCTTCCTCTTGTAAAAAAAAATCTTTTTAAATTTCTTCAACGATCGAAAATTATTGTTTATTCAAAACTAATCAAATATTCTATACTTTGATTCTCTAAACCGATTATGCTATATTTGACGCCCAAGTTTACAATAATTGTTGCTTTTATCTCAAGTTATAATCATAAATTTTAAATCAAAAAAGCACCCGTAGCTTAATTGGATAGAGCATCTGACTACGGATCAGAAGGTTGAAGGTTCGAGTCCTTCCGGGTGCACTAAATTACTGTTGAGAATTTTTTTGCGCCCGTAGCTCAACTGGATAGAGCATTTGACTTCGGATCAAAGGGTTGAGGGTTCGAGTCCTTCCGGGCGTACAAAAATAACTGGGCTTTCATATTGCTCTTCCCCGAACACGTCTACAAATATATGTACGCTGCGCTGCAAGAAGCTGAAAAAGCATTTCAAAGTAATGAAATTCCCATTGGTGCTGTAGTTGTTCACAATAATAAAATAATTGGCAGAGGATATAATCAAGTAGAAATGTTAAAGGATACTACTGCACACGCCGAAATGCTCGCAATTACAGCCGCCTCAAATAATCTTCAAACTAAATTTTTAGATAATTGTGATTTATATGTAACCGTTGAACCTTGTATGATGTGCAGCGGTGCTATACTTCTTTCCAGACTTAGAAATGTGTACTTTGGTGCATACGAACCCAAATTTGGGTCGGTCGGTTCA
>CAZTDB010000224.1:0-5017 GCA_964612385.1 uncultured Ignavibacteriaceae bacterium | reverse complement strand
TGCCCCATTACCTTGCCCCTTCATTAAAAGAAATGGGATTCAACGTTCTCGGTTTGGATAATAATCATTCCGAAGATTACGGACAAGCAGCATATAATTTTACAATTGATTTACTTAGCGATTTAGGAATTTCTGTCATTCCCAAACGAGGGTATAAAGAATTCTTTGTAAACAACAAAAAAATTATAATAACCGTATTCGGTTTTTCAAGCAGCTCTTTTAAGATCACAGGCTTAACTTTCGCCGATTCTTTGCTTCGTGATTTGAAAGCAAAATGCGATTTCCTCATAGTTTCCTTTCACGGCGGGGCTGAGGGGAAAGATGCGGTTTATGTATCGAACGCTAACGAATCTTTTCTAGGCGAGCAGCGCGGAAATGTTTATGCATTTGCCCGCCGTGCAATTGATGCGGGTGCCGATTTGGTAATCGGGCACGGTCCGCATGTGCTTAGAAGCTTGGATTACTATAAAAATAAACTTATCGCTTATTCGTTAGGTAACTTTTTAACTTATGGAAACATAAACATTACAGGAATAAACGGTGCAGCCGGAGTTTTAGTGGTCGAACTTGATGAGTGTAATGGAAACTTTGTTAGGGGAAAATTTATTCCAACAAGGCAGATAAACCGAGGATATCCTGTTTACGATAAACAAAAAGAAGCGATAAACCTGCTGCAGAATTTATTAAAGAAAATAAAACCGAAGCCGAAACTTTTAATAACCGATGATGGATTGATATATCCGGTTGAACCGCTCAATCCAAAGATAAATCCTATAGAAAGATTAGGCGAAGAAAGATTAAAGCAAATGATTTTTCCGGTGACTAGTACACCGAAAGATTAAAAACGATTATCTACGTAACAACACATCCCTCAAGAAAAACTGAAGTTCCTCTGAACATTCTTTCTTAACATAAAGAGAGGTTAAACCTCCATAATTTCCTTCTCTTTGTGCTTAACAATCTCATCAATTAAACGGATATGATCATCGGTAAGCTTTTGAACTTCATGCTCTCCGGTTTTTAATTCGTCTTCGGAAATCTTTTTTTCTTTTTCTGTTCTTTTAAGATGCTCATTTGCATCACGCCTAATATTCCGGGTGGCAATTTTAGACTCTTCACCGAACTTCTTTATCAGCTTAACAAAATCTTTTCTGCGCTCTTCGGTTAATGGAGGAATGGGGATTTTCAAATTAGTACCGTCGCTAATCGGATTGTAACCGAGGTTTGCTTCAAGAATGGCTTTCTCGACTGCTGATACAATCGATTTATCCCAGGGAGTTATCGACAATGTATGGGAATCCAAAACCGATATGTTTCCAACCTGGTGCAATGGCGTGGGATTGCCATAGTAATCTACTTTAACACCGTCTAATAAAGCAGTGGTTGCTTTCCCTGTTCTAACTTTTGCTAATTCACTTCTGAGAGCTTCTATAGATTTATCCATTCGGTGTTTAGCGTCTTTCAGTATTTCTTGCATGTTGACCTCTCCTTTTTATTTTTGATCGAGCATAAAGAAATAAAGGAACAAGTTAATTGTGCAAAATTAATTAATCCGGATCAACTGTTTCGGCAGTTTCTTTGTCAAAAATATAAGTACCGACATTTTCGCCGCGGACAAGCCTGAGCAAGTTATCCGGAACGTTCATGTTGAAAACAACCATAGGAAGATTATTCTCAAGGCATAAACTAACGGCGGTTAAATCCATTACACGCAAATTTTTCTTAAGTATATCGATGTAAGTAATATTCTGGAATTTAAATGCATCGGGATTTTTTTCAGGGTCTGAGTCATATACACCGTCAACTCTGGTTCCCTTAATGATTACATCAGCTTGAATTTCAACAGCTCTTAACGATGCAGCCGTATCAGTGCTGAAATAAGGATGACCGGTTCCTGCACCAAAAATAATTACTCTTCCTTTCTCAAGATGCCGTTGCGCTCTTCGTCTAATGTAAGGTTCGGCAATTGCTTCCATATTAATTGCACTCATTAATCTGGTAAAGACCCCTTTCTTCTCGATTGCATTTTGAAGAGCTAAAGAATTAATCATAGTGGCAAGCATACCCATTTGATCGCCGGTAACCCTATCGATTCCCTGATCGCCTGCATTCAAACCTCTATAGATGTTTCCGCCGCCAATCACGATACCGATTTGAACTCCTGCATCGTGAACTTTTTTCACTTCTGCTGCGAAGAAGTCTAATACCTGCGGGTCTATTCCGTATCCTTTGTCACCCATCAGGGATTCACCGCTCAGCTTTAACAATATTCGTTTATACTTTAATTTTTCCATAAGATACTTTGAGTTATAAGAAATTATTTTTAGTAATTTTTTCCCTTTAAGAAAAAAATGCGAGAAACAATCGACTGAAATACAATAAACTATATAAGCAATTCGTTTAAATATAAAAAAAGGTCTTAAATAATTTAAGACCTTTATATCAGTTTTATTTTTTTTCATCACCCAAGTGGAAGCGGTGAAACGTGCTTATTTTAACCTCCACGCCATGCTGTGAATTGTATTCCTTCAGCAGCTCGCCTATAGTTTTGGAATTATCTTTTATATAGGCTTGCTCAATTAAACAATTTTCCTGGTAGAATTTATTAAGCCTGCCTAAAGCAATTTTTTCCAAAATCGCTTCGGGCTTACCTTCCTTACGGGCTAACTCTTTGTAAATCTCAAGTTCCTTATCTATAACATCCTGCGGTACTTCTTCTCTATAGATGCAAATCGGTTTCATTGCGGCAATCTGCATCGAAACATCTTTTGCAATTACAGTAAAATCATTTGAAGGATTAGTAACATTATCAAATTTAACAAGCACACCGAGCTTTGAACCAGGATGAATATAATCTACGACAAAACCATCAGCAGCTTCAGTAATGGCAAAGCGGGTTATTTGAGTTTTTTCACCTACTTTTCCCATTACTTCTGTCAGCAGAATTTGCAAGTCTTTATTTTTTTCTAATAAATCTTCGACGTTTGAAGGACGGCTGTTAAAAACGGCGTTAACTGTTTCCTTTCCAAAGTGTATGAAATCTTCGCTGTTAGCGACAAAATCAGTCTCACAGTTAACTTCAACGATTACACCTGATTTTGCATCATCGGCAACCTTAGTGAGAATCATTCCTTCATTAGCAGTTTTCTCTGCTCGTTTTGCAGCTACAGCTGCTCCTTTTTTCCTAAGTATTTCAACAGCTTTTTCAATATCGCCGTTAGCTTCAGTCAGCGCTCTTTTACAATCCATCATGCCCGCGCCTGTTTTCTGTCTTAATTCATTTACTTGTGCGGCAGTAATTAACATAAGTTTACCTCTCAGATTTAGTTTTTGGAAGGAGTTTCAGATTCCGCAGGTTTTGAACTCTCTTCCTTCGGTACTTCTTTAAATTTTCTTCGACGTAATTCGGGTTTTTTCTCCGTTTTTGTTTCGTCTTTCGTTTCCTCTTCGCGTTCTTTTCTAATTCTTTCGGCTTCAGCAGCTTCTTCTGCTTTTATTTCCTTAGCCTTAGCGTTTCCTTCAAGAACTGCGTCAGCCATAAATTTAACTATCAGTTCGATAGTTTTAACGGCATCATCGTTTGCAGGGATAATATAGTCAACTTCATCAGGGTCACAATTCGTATCAACAATAGCGAAGACAGGAACATTCAGCCGTTTTGCTTCTTTAATTGCGATTGATTCTTTCTTAATATCAACAACAAACATTGCCCCGGGTAATTTCGTCATGGTTTCAACGCCTTCTAGAACTTTCTTCAATTTATCTTTTTCTCTTGAAAGATGCAGTCTTTCTTTCTTCGTAATTTTATCGAAAGTTCCGTCGGTTTCCTGCTTTTCTATATTATTTAATCTCTTAATGCTTTTTCGGATCGTAGAAAAATTAGTAAGCATACCGCCAAGCCATCGTTCGCTTACCCAATTTGAGTCACATCTTTTTGATTCTGTTTCTATAATGTTCTTTGCCTGTTTTTTTGTACCGACAAAAAGAACTTTTCTTCCTTCGGAAACAAGTTTACTTAGCTCTTCGGCACTACTAGTTAAAAGAGCTTGAGTTTTTTTTAGGTCGATGATATGAATCCCGTTTTTTTCCATGAAGATATAAGGCTTCATTTTAGGATTCCAGCGGCGTGTTAAATGACCGAAGTGGGCACCGGCTTCAATAAGCTGTGTCAGATCTATTTTCTTCATTATGTCTCCTGTTTATATCCCGTTTAAGCGGGAACTTCTACTTTCGTCAACTTTACCTTCCATCCCGATTTAACCGGGACACAGGGGATAAATCAGAAAGTATGAATGATTAGTTAAATAATTATCGTTTAGAAAATTGAAATCTTTTTCGTGCTTTGGGCTGTCCGTATTTTTTACGTTCAACCATTCGCGGGTCTCTTGTTAACAGCCCTTCTTTCCTCAGAACCGGTTTTAAGTCTTGATTCAAATCGACTAAAGCTCTCGCAATTCCTAACCTGATTGCTTGAGCCTGTCCGGTTGTTCCTCCGCCCTGAGCATTTACGAATATATCATAATTGCCCATAGTTTCAGTTACTTTTAAAGGCTTTAAAATATCTTCACGGCTAAGTAATTGGGGAAAAGCCTTTTCAAATTCCTTTCCGTTTACCGTAATAATTCCGCTGCCCGGTCTTAGTATAACACGTGCTACAGATGTTTTTCTTCTTCCAACTTTAATATTGTCAGCCATTTTCTCCTCGTTATAAGCTTAATAATTCGGGCTTTTGCGCCGTGTGGGGATGAGAATCCCCGCTGTATACTTTTAATTTCTTTATCAGCTTTCTTCCAAGACGGTTTTTGGGAAGCATACCCTTAACCGCGCTGTGAATAACATATTCCGGTTTTTTTGCCATAAGCTCTTCAAAACTTTTGACTTTTAAACCTCCTGGATAACTCGAATGGTGCGAATAAGTTTTTAGTAATTCTCTTTTGCCGGTTACTTTAACTTGAGAAGCATTAACAACCACTACAAAATCGCCGGTATCAGCATTAGGTGTAAATATTGGCTTGTT
>CAZTDB010000223.1:0-5019 GCA_964612385.1 uncultured Ignavibacteriaceae bacterium | reverse complement strand
TTTATGATGTATCCTATTTTATTATGCTCAATAATCGGGATTGCCGTCGTAATCGATCGATATATTGTGTTGAGAAAAGCAAAAATAAACGTTCCGGCTTTCATGGTTAGAATAAGAGGATTAATTAAAAAGAAAGACATATCAGGAGCTATCAGCTATTGTATGGAAGAAAAATCTCCTGTAGCTAATATTATTCGTAAAGGATTGAAAAAGTACAGGCTCGGGCATGAACGCGTTAAAGAAGCAGTTGAGAATGCAGGTAAACAGGAAATAAGTAAGCTTGAAAAAGGTCTTTCTGTTTTAGCTACAGTTTCCGGTATTGCACCGCTGCTTGGTTTTTTAGGAACGGTTACAGGGATGATTACCGCTTTTATGACAATTGAAGATTTGCAAGGCGCCGCAAATCCAAGCGATCTTGCCGGCGGAATTTGGGAGGCACTTACAACAACAGCGTTCGGATTGATAGTGGGTATTCCGGCTCTTGCGTTTTATAATTACTTCCTAAGCTCTGTTAAGAAACTTGTAGGCGATATGGAAATTGTTGCCAACGATGTCGTAGATATTATTCAGGATTCTTCAGGAGGTTTAGTAGAAGTAGACGAAGAAATCGAAATAGACATTTAAGGTTTAACATGAAATTTCAATTATCAAGAGAACCGCTTAGCATTTTTAGTTTTTCTTCATTGACGGATATTGTTCTTCTGCTTGTGATATTTTTCTTACTTACTTCGCAATTCGTAATTCACACCGGTGTTAAAGTGAAATTACCGGGTTCAAAAACTAACGAGCAGGCAGTTCCATCAAGATTGATTGTTACGCTAACTGCCGGCGGCGGAGTTTATGTGGGAAACGAGGAAGTGGGTTTGGATGAGCTTCCTGCCAAAATCAGCATATTAAGAGGTCAGGGTGCCGACGATAATTTGATTATTCGTGCCGATAGAACTGTTGCCGTTGAACTCGTAATTAAAGTAATCGATGCCGCACGAGCGTCGGGCATTGATAAGTTTACGATAGAAACCGAAAAAGAAAAATTGTAACGATTATCAGCATTGGAAGAACTATGACTTATTCATCGATTCGACAGTTATCAATATCAGCATCAATTCTGCTTCATGGATTGATTATGCTTCTATTAATTTTCATTAAAATTTCATTCGACTATCCACCAAGAGATTATGTTGAACTTTCATTTGGAACATCTAGTGAAGCAGGTTCAGCAGGTGCAACCGGAACGCGAATCGAAAGAGTAGAGGAAGTTGCAGAGGCACAGGAGAAAAATCAAACTGTTGATAAAAGTAATGAAGTTAAAGAAGTAGAGCTGCCGGTTGCGAAACATACTTCCGAAGAAAACGTAATAAAACCGGCTGATAAACAAAAAGAAAAAGCCGCAGCTTCAACAACTGAAACGAAAGAAACTGCCGATTCTAAAGTAACTTCGCCGGGGCAGGGCAACAAAGCCGCAGGGGATGGAAGTCTTGGTTATGATATCGATTGGGGAGGAAAGGGACAACGAAAAATTTACAGCTACATCATACCTGCTTATCCTGAAGGTGTTTATAAAGAAATAGATATTCGTTTAAGATTTACAATTCTTCCGGATGGAACTGTAGGTACGATCATTCCACTAATCAAAGCGGATACAAAACTCGAAAACGCTGCTATAAATTCACTTAGGCAGTGGCGGTTTGAACCGTTAGGAAATACTCAAAGGCAAGCAGAGCAGGCTGCAATTATTGTTTTTCCGTATCGTCTTCAGTAGGTTCTTCTTTGTAATACATACGATAAAAGAAAAATTCAGCTATTGATAAAAGCGCAAGTGAAAAAGTATCTCTGTCAAAGTAGATTCCAAATCCTTCAGGCTCCATTAAGTTTTTGGCAATTATTCCCGTAATAGACCAGCCTACGGCAAATAGTAATCCTATCAAACCAACGTTCAGCAATCCTGATATAAAATTTTCTTCCTGCCACTTTTTTGTAAAGATGATTAAAATAAAAAAGAGATGACCAAAAAATATTACGGCAATTATCATGATCGGACGTGCAATTATGAAGAGATTCTTTTGTTCATTATTACCATTCCCAAAAGACCGCCCAAAATACCGAAGATTGTGTTTATTATTCCATTGCTAAAAAGCATCAAAAAAGCATACATGAGAGAAAAACCGGTTGTACGGATATCGGTTTCGATTTGCTTTAATAAATTCATAGTATCTTCGATCAACGGACCCAGGTTGAAATCTCTCATCATAGATTCAGTGTAAGGCAGCGCTTCGATGAATTCATTACTCTTTGTAATCATTGTAATAATTAAATCTATCCCTGTAGCAAATACTGCCGAAAAAATTCCTGTCATCAATCCGATGAAGAAAGCCCGTTCTATCGGAATTTTTTCGGTGAAGCCCGCCGTTCTTTGATAAAGATAAACTGCTAAGATGCCCGCCCCAGGGATTATAAGGCAGCAGGAGACACTTTTAATTCCGGGTACTGCTGCAAAGACGGCAGCACCAAATCCGCAGACTAAAGGAGAGAGAATTTTATTTTTGTCCATCCTGCTTTTTTGCTTTGGTTGCAAGAAAATTTACTATCTCACTTGAAATATAAAGAAATACGATCGAACCGAAAATTATTCCGGTAATAAGTGCAATACTTTTTTGATAAGCATAAATACCAATAGTTGATAGAACTACATCTACAAGTAACAGCAGCGAGGCAATCAACATGGGAGTTAATTTTTTTATTTCCACTCTAATTGAAAAGAGAAGTAGAATCGATGCACTTAACGCTCCAAAATAAATTCCGCTGCATCGCGCACATACTAATAATGCTTTGCCATTAATGTAAATCGATTTTAATTCCGATTGATGACAAACTTTGGAATAAAATAAATTAAGCAATGGATTAATTAAAGCAATAGAATTGGAATCGTTCAAAACAGCAGGCAGAAATAAACCGATACACCAAATTAAGATGGCACAAAAGAGGATTACCCTAACATTAATAAACAGGAATAATTTTAAGCTATTCCCCATATAATTAAATATTCAATTTAAGGATGGTGACTAAAAACGGAAATTTCAGTACGGGATAAAATGAACAGCTTTCCCCTATAGAAAAGAGAACTTATTATAGATTTACTAAGTTCATACCCAACCAAGTTAATATGGTTAAATTGTTCGGAATCAGTGTGCATATTTAAAATGAATATTTCGTCATCCGTATTAGCAGTTAAAATATTTTGAACAATACTAAAGTCTTTCAGTTTATATTCGAAAGAAATAGTCTTCAATCCATTTCCGTATTGATCAAATACGATAATCTTATTTTCATCTAACACGAAGATATTATTGTCCTGTGAAATACGCATTTTTAAAGGATTTGATAGTACAAATGAGCCTGCATCAATTCCCCCTAATGCCAAAATAAAATTTCCGAACAAATCAAATTTCAATATTCGTTTATTCTCCGAATCAAGAATGAAAAGATCTCCCATATTTGATGTTGCACATGCTAACGGATAACCGAATTTCATATCGGGATTATCCGCATTACGGGTGTAAAGCTGTGAAATGAAGTTTAAATCTTTATCAAATCTTTGGATGCGGTGATTGTTTTTATCGGCAATATAAATGTTTAAAGTAGTAGAAAAAATATCCACCGGTTCATCAAAAGCACCACCATCCCATCCAAAGCCCCCAGTCTCTTTTAACAAGTTGCCCAAGGTATCGAGTTTAAATATTCTATCGGTAGCTCTATCTGCAGTGTAAATAAATCCCGCAGGATTAATATGAAAAGACGAAGCGTCTTTGAAGTTTCCAAATGAATATTCGTAAACGAAGGTTTGTGAAGACAATTCAACAAAACTTGTGAGGAATAAAAAGATGATTAGTTTGATTATTATCATTATTTTTTTAACAAATCATTATGCTGGTATGTAAAATATCACCTGCTGAGCTAATAGAAAAGTAAAATCAGGCACTCTTTGGAAATATATTAACTGAATACAATTAAAAATAAGAATTGTTATTATAAATCAATTTTAATAGCTTTGTAAAAAATAAAAGCAAGTGAAGAAATGAAAGAAACAATAGTAAAAGCACGGGTAGATTCTGAGCTTAAAAAAGAAGCTGAAAACATCTTTAAGAAACTCGGATTAAACGCTTCTAAGGCAATTGGTTTGTTTTATAGCAGTGTTGTAGTTAATAAAGGGCTGCCCTTCAAGTTAAGATTAGATTCCGTTTTGCCGGTAAGTAGAGCCGAGCAAAAGGATATCGAAAAGATTCTAAGTAAACGAACAAAAAAAGATAAAGAAATTGTTAGAACAGAATCCTACGAATTGGATTTATGACCGGAAAATTACTGCAAATTCGTTTTGAGAGAAAAGCAGAGAAATTTTTTGGTAAAGCAGAAATTAGCAAAGATGAGATTTCCGGATTGATCATTAAAACCATTAGAAAGCTAAGCGGACAAAACGAGAATGTAAATGTTAAATATCTCAGAGGTGAATACAAAGGATATTTACGAATTCGCAAAGGTGATTTAAGAATTATAATTAAAGTTGTCGAATATGAAAATTTAATCACTGTTATTGTAACAAATATTGATTTTAGAGGGAGCATCTACAAGTAATTTAAATATGATTAAAATCTACTTATTAAAACTATCCGTTGAAATTAAAATTTGACTATAAAAAAATTATTAACTTATTTTGTATCGAAAATTCAAAAAATTCAGATACGTAAATCTTAGCGTATATTAGGCTCAAAGGTTATTTTACTTTACTGCCCCGTGGTGTAATTGGCAACACGTCTGACTCTGGATCAGAAAAGTTCAGGTTCGATCCCTGACGGGGCAGCAAGTTTGGGATGTGGGAAGTTGGAGGTAGGGGGTTGGAAGTAGGATGTTGGAAGTTGGGGTTTATGGCGTTTTATTAGCACTAAAGACTTTAAATTCTAACATAGGCAACAAACAACAGACTATACACAACAAACAACCACCCCCAACCTCCCACAACCGAGTTAT
>CAZTDB010000222.1:0-5024 GCA_964612385.1 uncultured Ignavibacteriaceae bacterium | reverse complement strand
CACTCACATATTCATCAGGTTTCATAAAAGAATAACGGCTGTCAATAGGAGTGAAAATTTCCGGAGTCTTTATCCATTTCGATAGTACCCATCCTTCACCGGGATCAATGGGATTAGGAGTATACCAGAAAAATATAGACAAAGCCGAAAGCACTACTAAAGGCATTGCCATAGCAAACTTCGATTCATGTGCATGGTCATATTTCTTTTTATTATATGGTTCACCATGGAATGTGAGAATTATTAATCTGAACATATAAAATGCGGTCAGCATTGCGACGAAAAATCCTACAAGCGGAAACAGCCAATGCCCCGTTAATGAAGCGAAGGCATAAGTGCCTGCTAAGATCCCGTCCTTGCTTAAAAATCCTGAAGTGAGCGGTACACCTGAAATTGCGAGGGAAGAAATTAAAAAGGTTGTATAAGTAAGCGGCATTTTCTTTCTTAATCCACCCAAACGAGATATATCCTGTTCATGGTGCATATTGTGTATCACCGAACCCGAACCGAGGAATAAGCAAGCTTTGAAAAACGCATGTGTGATAAGATGAAAGAATGCGAAAGTGTAAGCACCAACACCCAAAGCCATTATCATGTAACCAAGCTGGCTAACCGTAGAATAAGCAAGAACTTTTTTAATATCGTTTTGTGTTAATGCAATAGTCGCAGGAATAAGAGCCGATAAAGCACCGAACACAGCAATTATTAGAAGAGCATCTCCTGTTAAAATCCCAAAAACCCGTACTACAAGATAAACTCCTGCGGCAACCATTGTAGCTGCATGGATTAACGCACTAACAGGAGTTGGACCTTCCATTGCATCCGGCAGCCAAACATGCAGCGGGAATTGAGCCGACTTACCAATAGCACCGCAAAAAATAAGCAGCCCGGTTACAGTAAGCCCAAACTCACTATTGAATGGCAGCTTACCATCCGTTAATTGCATAAATATCGAATCAAAAGAGAATGTGTGGTATGTAATAAAAAGAATCAGAATTCCGATGAACATTCCGATGTCACCGATTCGGTTCACAATAAAAGCTTTTTTTGCTGCATCGGAAGCCGACTTTTTTTCAAACCAGAAACCGATTAAAAGGTATGAAGAAAGACCGACAAGCTCCCAGAAAATGTACATCATTAAAATGTTATGAGTTAGTACAATGCCGCTCATCGAAAAAGTGAATAAGCCCAGGTAAGCAAAGTAGCGGTTGTATCTGATGTCCCCTTTCATATAATCGATTGAAAAGATATGAACCACCATGCTGATCAGCATTACGGTCCAAATCATTATTGCCGCAACGTTATCAAGCATCAATCCAAGCTTAATGTTTATGAAACCGAAGAGAGGAAGCTCGCCTAATTTTATCCATTCAAATTCCGAGATGAGATCCGTTTCCAGATAAAAATATAACTTACCGTAGAGGAGTATTGAAGCCAAAATGAAAGAGATAATCAGAACAAGGTTTTCGAATATGTAAATTTTTTGTATTCGCTTACCGAAAAATAGTGTAACGATGAATCCGATTAACGGAAGGAATAAAATTACAACAGCTAACTTTATTAGTAACGAATCTTGCATAATAAATTATTCTTTAAGTGTATCTATTTCATCAACATTCACTGTTGAGAAAGTTTTATAAATATTCAGCACGATTGCTAATGCAATTGCGGCTTCGGCGGCGGCTAGTACTATTACGAACAGAGCAATTAATTGCCCCTGATAGCCGAAGTTTCCGTACTTTGCGAATGCGATAAAGTTAATGTTTGCGGCATTTAATATCAGTTCGATTCCCATCAGCACCATTACGGCATTTTTTCGGGTAACTATTCCAAAAATGCCGAGTGAAAAAAGCACGGCACTTAGCACCAAAAAATGATTTAATCCTACTTGAATCATAATTCCCTTCATTAAATTATATTAACGATTCATCATATAAACAAACATTCATGCATCTCCGAAGGATCCTGCGGACATTCATTCCTTCGTTCTTTCATCTTCTTGCAATCGATGCTGCGCCAATCAACGCAATTAAAAGAAGTATTCCTAAAAGCTCAAATACAACCAGATACTCCTGAATAAGTATAATCCCCAGAAACTCAGTGGTAGTAAGAGGAATTGTTGAATCCACCGTTTTCCATTCTGTATAAGTTAAAACAGCAATTAGAAATCCGGCGAACAATCCCACTCCAACCGCAGCAGGCACTATTTGTAACGTTCCGGTTTTGATTTGAACGCTCGTAATCTTATTAGTCAGCATAACACCGAATAAGAGCAGAATAAGAATTCCTCCTACATAAACAATTAGTTGAACAATGGCTATAAAATCGGCACCGAGAAGAACATATATTCCTGCAACTCCGAAAAAAGTAAATAATAAGAAAAAAGCGGCGTAGACAATATTCCTTGTGGTTACGACAAAAAATGCCGATAAACCTGTGACAACAGCGAATAAATAAAATATAATATCATAAATATTCATGCTTACTCTTTCTTCTCTTTTTCCTGCGATTCTTTACTGCCAGACTCTTTCGTTCCGGGTGCTGCCGCTTCTGGATTTACTTTAGCCGGAGCGGGTTTGGCGGCTGCTGCTTTTTGAGCCGCTTTTTCTGCTTCAAATTTAGTGAAGTTACTCTTTTTTTCTTCTACCTCTTCGGGAGTTAAAGTGACGTAGCTGTAAATCAGTTTATCTCTCTCGAACTCAGAAAATTCGTAAACATCGGTCATATAAATACACTCTGTAGGGCAGGGAAATACACATAACTGACAATAGCAGCATTTGGCAAGATCGATGTCAAACTTTGTAAGCCAAAGTACCTTGCGTTTTCCGTTCGAAGTTTTTCCGAGGTCTTCAGTCGGAAGTGATTTTACAGTTTCTATAGTAATACAATTAACCGGACAAGCACGGGCGCATTGGTCGCATCCGATGCAGTCATCCATGTTGACATACAGCCGGTTTCTCTCTCTATCGGGCAGTTCGGGTTTTACATCAGGGTATTGAATGGTAACAGCAGGTACGAACAAGTGCTTGAATGTAACCTTCATTCCAATAAGGACAGTCATCAAACCATTCCAGCCGTCTAATAAATATTTTTTCATGAAGCTATAAAACCGTTATTAATCCAATAATTATGAGATTTAAGAACGAAAGCGGAATAAGATATTTCCAGCATACAGCCATTAGCTGGTCTACTCTTAATCGCGGCAGCGTCCATCTTAACCACATTTGAACAAATACAAAGAAGATACCTTTAGCGGTGAACCAGAAAAATTGTTCGATAGGAACGAGCCACTCCAATCCGATGTAGTGTCCTATATATCCAAAAGGAGATTGATATCCTCCAAAAAACAAAGCTGAAACAATTGCCGATACGGCAAACATGTTTGCGTATTCAGCGAGAAAGAACATTGCAAATTTCATCCCCGAATATTCTGTATGATAGCCCGCAACAAGCTCCGACTCCGCTTCGGGTATATCGAAAGGAGTTCTATTTACTTCGGCTAATGTGCTCAAATAAATGATTAAAAAAGCTAACAGCATTAGGGGAATAAAAATTATCTTAGCCAAACCTGAACCGGGTCCGCCGAAAATCATCCAATTCCAAAAATAAGATGTTTGCATCTCGCTAAGTGTGTGCAGATTCAATGTACCGGTGATCATTACGATAGAAAGAATAACAAGGATAGTCGGTATTTCGTAGCTTATTATTTGCGCAGCAGATCTCATTGCACCAAGCAATGAATATTTATTATTAGAAGCCCAGCCTGCCATTAATATTCCGGCTACTACTAATCCGGATACAGCTATAATGAATAAAAGACCCAGATCTATTGTTGAACCAATAAAGTAGCTTGAAAATGGAATAGCGGCGAATGCTGCATAGCTGCCTGCGAAAACTAAAACCGGTGCAATATTGAATAAAGGTTTGTCCGTTTCTTTTGGAACAATATCTTCTTTTTGAATAAGCTTAATAATATCGGCTATAGTTTGTAATGCGCCGTGATAACCAACCCGCATAGGACCAAGTCTGTCCTGCATGTGGGCTGATACTTTTCTTTCGAGCCAAACAGCAAATAATGCAAAAGGCAGAATAAATAATAAAAGCGGTAAAAGGCTTTGGATTACTCCGGAAATAATTTCGCTACCGGTAAGCTTCACTAAAAAATCGTACATCATCTGTCAATCTCCCCTAATACTATGTCAATGCTTCCAAGAATAGCAACTACATCAGCAACCATGTGACCCTTACATAGCTCACTCATAACAGCAAGATTTACAAAGGAAGGAGCGCGAACTTTAACTCTTTTTGGATTCACGCTGCCGTCGCTAATAATGAAGTAACCAAGTTCTCCGCGAGGATTTTCCACACGTTGATAAATTTGACCAACCGGAGGTTTAACTCTTTTTGGAATGGCGGAGGTAACATCACCTTCAGGTAATTGCTCAATGGCTTGCTCAATAATTTTTAAGCTCTCTTCCATCTCAAGAATTCTAACATAATATCTATCCCAGCAATCACCTACAGTTCCGAACCAGCCCTTCCCAACCGGAATGTCGAAGTCAAATTTATGATAGACTGAATATGGATCGTTCTTTCGCAAGTCCCACCTTAATCCGCTGGCGCGAAGATTGGGACCCGTTATGCCATAGTTGATCGCAGTTTCTAAAGGAAGGACACCAACGTTTGCTAAGCGTTCTATAAAAATTTTATTATAACTTAATAAGTCATTCAGTTCTTTTATATTCGGTCGGAAATATTTTACGAATTCTTTTGTAAGCCTTATAAAATCCGGTGGGAGGTCGTGCGATAAACCGCCGATCCAGATGTAATTATACAGTAGACGAGCACCGCAGGTAATTTCAAACAAACTTAAAATTTTTTCCCTGTCCCTAAAGCAATAAAGAAAAGGAGTGAAAGCGCCGATGTCCAATCCATAGGTTCCGAGCGCAACAAGGTGGGAAGCAATACGCTGAAGTTCACCCATTATAACTCTGATGTATTCAACGCGTTCGGGTACTTCTATG
>CAZTDB010000221.1:0-5024 GCA_964612385.1 uncultured Ignavibacteriaceae bacterium | reverse complement strand
ACCTGCTTCATCCATAGCTTTGTTAAAAGCGTTTTTTTGTTCTTCAGTTACGAATGGATCATCGCCGCCGTTACAAACTAAAAGCCTTGCCTTTACCTGTTCGGGGTTTTCAATCGGAGATGTCGGCAGGCTTCCGTGAAAGCTTACCACACCCTTCAAATCTTCACCGGCAGCAGCCATTCGCAGTGCTATTCCTCCGCCAAAACAATAACCAATTGCCGCAATATTTTGGGCATCTGTTTGAGGCTGCACTTTTAAGAAATTCAATGCGGCATTAAATCTTGCTCTTGCGGCAGGCATATTCTGCATAACTTCCATTGCAAATTTACTTGCATCTTCGGGATGCTCAGCCTGCTTTCCGTCTCCATACATGTCAATTGCTAAAGCTGTGTAACCAAGTTCGGCAAGCATTTCTGCTCGTTTGTGGGCGTAATTATTCAGCCCCCACCACTCGTGAACTACCAGCACTCCGGGTCTGGCACCTTTTAAATTTTCATCATAAGCAAGAAAACCGTTCAATGTTGTTCCGTCGGAAGTATAACCAACTTCCTTAGTGACAACAGAAATGCCTTCTTCTTTTTGACCGGAACAGCCGATTAATGCTATAAAAACAGTTAAAAGAATAATAACATTTTTCATACATCCTCCTTTTGATTATGCATGCACAAAATAAAAATCTATTCTTGAAAAGAAAAAAAACCGGACATTGGTTGTGATGAGGATTATAATCATATAAAGGAAAAATTAGTGAAGATACCCTCAAAAGATATTGGCGGAGTGAAACTATAATCTTCATTATCTTAGCCTAAAATCAAAAAATCGAATTTTAGAAATATGGTAGTGAACTCACCTGTACTGCAACAAATAACATTGAGTTTCATTTCAACCTATTAATCCATGTTACACAAATAGACCGGTACGGAGAGATGACATCTTTGCAATCTAATATAAATTACTCAAAATATCGTTTATCATGTGGGCATAAGGATTAACATAAACTTCAAAAAGATGTCATCTCTTCACGTTGCATAAGGTGGGTTTCTGTCAAATACGATATTTTATCTCGTACACTTATTCGCTACCTTTAGCGGAAAAATTGTAGAAAATATATGACCAAAAAAGTTATACTCTTCTTCTTGATAGCATCGGTATCTTTTTGTCAAACCGATATTCGCAGTAAAATTTCGCAAATGATAATGATAGGCTTTCCGGGGAAAACAGTAAGCGATACAATTTTATTAAACGATCTTCAAGCACGCGGCATTGGCGGAGTAATTCTTTTTGCAGGAAATATTGATTCGCCTTTTCAACTGCAGCAAGTAATTTCAGAGCTTCAAAGCTATTCACAAATTCCTCTTTTTATTTCTATCGATCAGGAGGGCGGAAACGTTGCAAGGCTGCGAAGCAATAACGGATATACAAACACAAATACTGCATATCAAATCGGAACTATCTTTAACAATGAAAACGCCACACGAAGCTGGGCTGCATTAATGTCAGGCTGGCTGTATGATGCCGGAATAAATGTTAACCTTGCACCTGTTGCAGATGTGAATGTCAATCCTCTTAGTCCTGCTATCGGCTTAAAGGAAAGGAGTTTTTCAAGAATTCCGGATTCAGTTTATAACCACTGTTATTGGTTTATCGATGAATCGCATAAGAAAGGTATTAAAAATACCTTAAAACATTTTCCGGGACACGGCAGTTCGGCTGCCGATTCGCACCTTGGCTTTACCGATATTACAAATACATGGGCTGATTCAGAGCTTGTTCCATATCAAAAGCTATTTCAATCCGGCTATAAAGATTTTGTTATGACCGGGCATTTATTCAATGCGAACCTTGATTCGGTTTATCCCGCCTCTCTCTCCTATAAGGTTACTACCGAATTGCTCCGAGATAGTTTGGGCTTTGATGGAGTAACAATGACCGATGGAATGTTCATGGGTGCAATAACAAATAATTACTCTTTTGATGAAGCAGTTACACTTGCCGTTAATGCCGGAAATGATATTCTTCTTTATACTGCTAACACTCTCGGCGGCAAATCTCTTGTTGACAGTGTTGTGAATATTATACTTGACAAAATTAATTTTGGAGTTATTAGTGAAGAAAGGATAAATGAATCATACAACAGAATAATGGAAATGAAAAATGTAACCGGAATTCAATTAGCCGATAACAATCTGCCCGGTTATTACCATTTAATAAATTATCCAAACCCGTTTAATTCATCCACACAGATTAAAATAAAAATACCGGAAGCTGCACAGGTTTCATTAAAAATTTACAATATTATCGGAGAAGAGTCTGCCGAAATTGTTAACGATTATTTAAATGCCGGTGTTTATCGTTTTACGTTTAATGCAAATGAACTTGCCTCCGGAGTATATCTGATAAGATTGAATGCCGGCGGAAAATATTTTACGCATAAAATTATTTTGTTGAGATAAGGAACTAAAAGCAGAAGTTTAAAAACACTAAGAGCTTTGGTAATTCGTATTTCGAAAAAATTTGGTTTAACTATTTGTCAAAAGCACTTTACAAATAGTAATACTATTTGTCAATTTGGGTTGACAAATAGTAATAAAATAGCATGGTAAACTATAAAGACCGATTAATTTACCCCGAACTGAAGGAGCATCTCTCTAAACGGCAAGTAACTATCTTGACAGGCTTAAGGCGAACAGGGAAAACTACATTAATTAAAAAGCTCCTCGATGATTTTGGAATAGAAAACAAAGCTTACTTTGACCTTGAGCGTATTGATAACAGAGAGCTCTTCTCGGAAAAAAATTATGAAAATATAATTTCTGCGTTAAGTTCAAGGGGAATAGACTTCACAAAGAAAACACTAATTGCAGTTGATGAAGTGCAGCTTGTGCCGGGAATAGCTAGTGTTGTTAAGTATTTATATGATAATTATCCGATTAAATTTATTCTAACCGGTTCAAGCTCTTATTACATAAAAAATTTGTTCAGCGAGTCATTGTCAGGAAGGAAAAAGGTTTTCGAATTATACACCTTAAGCTTTAGAGAGTTTCTCACATTCAAAGAGATTAATTATGTCCCGCCTAAAACACCCGGGAAAAAATTTTTACCCGCCGAGTATGAACGATTAAAAATGTTTTATGAAGAATTCATCCGCAACGGGAGCTTCCCGGAAGTGGTTTTAACGAAGAGCATATCGGATAAGAAAGATATTGTAAACGATATCCTAAGTTCTTATTTGAATATTGACATAACAAATATTGCCGATATCAGAAATCAAAAAAATCTGCATAACCTTCTCAAAATGCTTGCTATTAGAGCAGGAACAAAACTCGATTATTCAAAATTATCTTCGCTTACCGGAATTTCAAGACCATCGGTTTATAACTATTTGGATTTGCTGGAAGATACTTTTATAATTTCGAGGATACCTGTGCTGTCTAAAAATCCGGATAGAGAAATAGTTAAAGCCCCAAAAATTTTTATAAATGATAATGGATTATTAAATCAACTTGCAGAGGTAAGCAGCGGCGTGCAATTTGAAAATGCCGTATTCAATCAACTTAAATTTTTTGGCAAGCTGCAATATTATTCGTTAAAGACCGGTAAAGAAATAGATTTTATTCTTAATGAAAAAACTGCAGTTGAAGTGAAAGAAACTGCAACTGCTCAAGACTTTACGCAAATAAAAAATCTTTCAAAGAATATTAATATTTCATCGCAAATAATTGTGAGCCGTTATCCTTCTCCTACATTTGATAATTTTGTTTGGGGAGGCGATTTAGGCTAATAAACCGTTATTCGGATAATTCTTTAATTCTCCTCTCCGCATTTTTGTTCTGCGGATTCATCTCGAATGCTCGTAAGAATAGATTAGCACGGGTGATACGCGCTAAAGTTTCCGGCTCAATCAATTTTTTGTTTGCATATCACCGACCATTCTACTTATTTTATTCGGGGCAGTTAATTAAAACTACATTTCTAAACAAACAAAAGGAGCAATAATGGTTACAATAGCTTCTCTCTGGCTTCCGATTCTGCTATCCGCTGCTGCCGTTTTTATCTTGAGTTCAATAATTCACATGTTTTTGGGCTACCATAATTCGGATTTCAAAAAGATTCCCGATGAAGATCGGGTAATGGATGATCTTCGCAAGGCAAACATCCCGCCCGGTGATTACATGTTTCCGTATACCAGGGACAGCAAAGAAAGAAACTCGCAGGAATTTAAGGATAAGATGAGCAAAGGACCGATGGGCGTTATGACTATATTCCAAAGCAGTGCTGCAAACATGGGGTCAAGCCTTGCACAGTGGTTTGTTTACTGCTTAATCGTCGGTATTTTTGCCGCATACGTTGCTGGCAGGGCATTACCGGCGGGGTCAGAATATTTAGCTGTGTTTCGTTTTGCAGGTGTAACTGCTTTCGTTGGTTACGGACTTGCTTTAATGCAAGACAGCATTTGGTATAAGAAAAGCTGGACGGTAACGTTAAAATCAATTTTTGATGGATTGATATATGCTTTAGTTACCGGCGGCATATTCGGCTGGCTTTGGCCCGCTGCATAAAATGAAATGACTTTCAAACAACCTTCGAAGTCTTGCACATCAGAACGATCCTTTGGAACGGCTTCGAAGGTTATGTAATATAAAATCTCTCTCCACTTAACCTAACTGAAGTTACGCAAAAGCTCAAGCTCAATTGGATGGTGATCCAAAAGTAATTTTATTACTGAAACTTTGTGACTTGGTGACATTGTGGCAAAAACAAACCCCTAATAAAAGCCAAAAACCTAATATGCCGCTTCTTTTAGGTCCTTTGGAAAGCCGATATTGAGTTGCTTCATTAATCCACAACCTAAAGGTAGGCACAATATTAAAAACCTTACTTTATTCCGGGGAAATCAAATGCCGATTCCGGATAATAAGAGATTGTTTATAATGTGCGCTATATTGCCCATAATATATTATATTTGTGCAGTATAAAACACATTATGAAAGACCTGGAGACATGTTACAATATAAAACGGATAA
>CAZTDB010000220.1:0-5033 GCA_964612385.1 uncultured Ignavibacteriaceae bacterium | reverse complement strand
TCATAAATCAAGTTAAAATGTCTTTCCTTTTAAAGATGATAAGTGCTGCAGAAAAGAAAACGATTATATGTACTGTTAAAACTGCACATGATTTAAACACTTCACTTATTTCAATTGGGTCATCAAAAAATTTACCCCACACACTCATGTAATTAGTAAACAAAAAGGGTTTTATGCTTTCGAAAATATTAATCTGAATCGCAGAGATAATAACAAAAATGATAATTACTGCCATAGTTGTGATTATAGGACCGATTGCATTTTCAACCAAAGAAGAGAATAGAAAAGCGAGAGATGCAACTACCATCATACTCAAAGCCGCCGTTCCGTAAGCAAGTAAAAACCGCCATAAAATATCGTTTTTCGCGAAAATAATAATACCGGATGCCTTTATAACTATAAGTTCACCAGTACCAAAAAGGAAATAACCGAGTCCGAGACTAATAGCCGCCAGCCATAAAATCAATAAAGATGAATAAACCATTCCGGATATGAATTTCGATATGACTAAACTTGACCGTGAAATGGGACGCGAGATTAATATCCGGTAAGTTCCGGCAGTAGCTTCACCCGCAAGTAAATCGCCGGCTACAAGCGTTACTAAAAACGGAATATGAATTACCAAACTGTTCAAAATCAGATATGAAATAAAATAGCCGTTAAGCAGATTCCCGACGAAGATAAACGATTGTTGAATATTTCTCGTCATCATGTCAAAAGATCTTTCTCCCTCAAGAAGCATTGCAATTTGAATTAGCGGAACCAAAACTGCAATTGCAATAAATCCTATATAAGACCGCCATTTCTTAAAAATTTTATAAAGCTCGATGTTAATTAGTGAAATCATCCTGTTCCTTTTTCAGTAATGCTTAGGAAGTATTCTTCAAGTGACCGCGTGGGTATGATTGCATTTACACTTATTTCGTTTTCAACGAAGTGTTTATTCAGTGCAGAAATTTCCCCGGGTGATATCGTAAAAATTATTTTATTATTTACTGCCGAATTAATATTATTAATCCAGCTCATATTGGCAATTGATCTTTTAGCTGCTTCAGAATCGTCCACTTCAAAGGTAACCTTGAGGCTGTTTTTATTCAATAAATCTTTAACCTCGCCTTCAACCCTGGCAGATCCTTTATCAATAATTATCATTCTGTTCGCTACCAATTCAACTTCATGCAGAATATGAGATGATAAGAAAATAGTTTTCCCTTCTTCCCGGCTCAGAAATACTATTAAATCTCGGATTTCTTTCATACCCTGTGGATCAAGTCCTGTGGTCGGTTCATCAAGTATTATTAACTCCGGCTTATGCAGCAATGCCTGCGCAATACCAAGCCTTTGTTTCATCCCGTGAGAAAAAGTTTTGACTTTACTTCTATATCTTTTTTCAAGTCCGACTAATTCAAGAATGGACATGATTTCTTTACGTTTTACTTCGGCCCCCGTTATTTTGGCAAGAATTTCAAGATTTTTATAAGCGGACAAATAGTTATAAAAATCCGGTTTCTCAACAATTGCGCCTACTTTCCTTAGTAATTCGATTCTTTTTTTTCTCAAATCTTCGCCAAAAAGCTTTATCGAACCGGAAGTCGGTGAAATCAATGTGAGCAGCATTCTGATGGTGGTACTTTTACCGGCACCGTTAGGACCAAGAAATCCGAATACGTCCCCTTTATGAACTTTTAAGTTAAGATTATCGACTGCCTTAACTTCTCTAAATTCTTTTGAAAGGTTTATTGATTCAATTACTGTTTCGTTTGTCAATTTATTCTTTTGATTAAATATAATTGGAAATATATCTCTTTACACTTATGATATATACTAATAAAACAAAATAAAGCCAGAACATATTACATAGACGGTTATTTTTACATTCAAAACATACTTCTTAAATAATTTCGAAAAAAGTGGTCGGCTCATATTAAATTATTTCAAATATAATTCTGAACCTGGATGTGTTAGAACACATTTTTTAAAAAGTTTTTTTTAAATCGAAAAATTTAATTTGGGTTTTAATAAAAAATATTATAAACTTTGCACAAGATTTTTAAAAAGAAAAAATTTTTCTTTAGTCCATTTATCTCCTATTTCCTTTTTGAAAAAATTTAATTAGTTTGAAGTTAATTCAAGACTAAAATTTCTTACACAAATTATTATGCAAAAAGAGAACAACACTCAAATTACTCCACAAACAATAAATTATAAGCATTACACATTCAGCATGCTTAGTGTTGCACAAAAAATTTCAAGGCAAGGGAGCGTTTAATGCAAATTAAGAGATTATTCACCGAAACGGGTAAAGACCCTCTGCATTTAATAAAATTTGTCAAACGAACATCGGAAATAAAAAATCCTGATGGTTCATTGGTGTTTAGAATGGAGGATGTCTCCATTCCCTCGCATTGGTCGCAGGTTGCTACCGATATAATTGCACAAAAATATTTTAGGAAAGCCGGTGTGCCTAAGCTTCTGAAAAAAAATAACGAGGCAGATGTTCCCGGCTGGCTGCAATCTTCATTAGCCGACCATGAACGGCTAAAAGAGCTTCCCGAAAAAGAAAGATATTCTTCCGAAACAGACTCAAGACAAGTCTTTCACAGATTAGCCGGATGCTGGACTTATTGGGGCTGGAAAGCCGGTTATTTCGACAGCGAGGAAGATGCCAGAGCTTTTTACGATGAACTGATGTTTATGTTAGCGAATCAAATGGCAGCCCCGAATAGTCCGCAGTGGTTTAATACTGGCTTACATTGGGCATACGGAATTACAGGACCATCACAAGGTCATTATTATGTAGATCATAAAACCGGAGAGCTTACTGCTTCAACCGATGCTTATACACATCCTCAGCCTCATGCTTGTTTTATTCAATCGGTTAGAGACGATTTGGTTAACGAAGGCGGGATAATGGATTTGTGGGTAAGAGAAGCTCGCTTATTTAAATATGGATCAGGCACCGGTTCAAATTTTTCAGATATTCGCGGTGCTAACGAGCCGCTTAGCGGTGGAGGAAAATCTTCCGGATTAATGTCTTTCCTAAAAATTGGAGATCGATCTGCTGGTGCAATTAAATCCGGCGGCACTACACGTCGTGCAGCTAAAATGGTAACTCTCGACATGGACCATCCTGATATTGAAGAATACATCAATTGGAAGGTAGTTGAAGAGCAAAAAGTTGCTTCGCTGGTTGCAGGCTCTAAGCTGTGTAATTACCATCTTAATGCAATCATGAAAGCATGCTATGACGAACACCCCGAGAATGACAGATTCAACAAAAAATTAAATAAAAAACTTAAGCATGCAGTGCTTGAAGCGCGAAAAGCACAAATTCCAAATAATTATATTGAGAGAGTTATCCACCTTGCTAAACTTGGGTTTAAATCAATTGAGTTTCCTATTTATGATATCGATTGGAATTCAGAAGCGTATGCTACGGTGTCCGGTCAGAATTCAAATAACTCAGTTAGGATTACTAACGATTTTATGAATGCCGTGCTTAACGATGGGGATTGGAATTTATATTGGAGAGTTGAAAAGAAAAAAGCGAAGGCAGAAAAACGGCAGCCAAAGCCATGTAAAACTTTAAAAGCCCGGCAACTTTGGGATGAAATAGCTTACTCAGCCTGGTCTTCAGCAGATCCGGGCACACAATTTCACACGACCATCAACGAGTGGCATACAAGTCCGGCAGACGGTGAAATCCGGGCTTCAAATCCTTGCAGCGAATATATGTTCCTTGATGATACGGCTTGCAATTTAGCTTCGCTTAACCTTGTAAAATTTTATGACACCCAAACAAAAAAATTCGATATTGAAACTTACCGTCATGCTTCACGATTATGGACTATCGTACTTGAAATAAGCGTTCTTATGGCTCAATTCCCAAGTAAGGAAATTGCACGTTTAAGTTATGATTTCAGAACTTTGGGCTTAGGATATGCAAACCTCGGTTCATTATTGATGCTTCAGGGAATTCCCTACGACAGTAACGAGGCGTTTGCAATATGCGGAGCCTTAACTGCTATAATGCACATGAGTGCGTATACAGCCTCGGCTGAATTGGCAAAGCAATTAGGTCCATTTCCACGGTACACTAAAAATAAAGAACACATGCTGCGGGTTATCCGGAACCATCGACGTGCTGCCTATAATGTTCCAAGTGAAGAATATGAAGGTTTATCAATTTTTCCACTGGGAATAGATCCCAAACATTGCCCTTCCGATCTTCTAAAAGCTGCAAGAGAAGATTCCGACCGTGCACTAGAACTTGGCACCCGCTATGGATTTCGTAACGCCCAGGTAACCGTAATCGCACCTACGGGAACAATCGGGCTTGTAATGGATTGCGATACAACGGGTGTGGAACCTGATTATGCATTAGTTAAATACAAAAAGCTTGCAGGCGGCGGCTATTTCAAAATCATTAACCAATCTATTCCGCCGGCATTGGAAAGATTAGGTTATAATAAAGATCAAATAAATGAAATAGTTAAGTATGCTAAAGGTTCAGGAACGCTTGAAGGATGTCCTTATATTAATAAAGAATCACTCAAGTCAAAAGGGTTTACAGATGAGATTATTTCAAAGGTCGAACGAACTCTTCCTTCGGTTTTTGATTTATCATTTGCATTCAGCAAGTTTGAACTCGGCATTGAATTTCTTACAAAGAAATTGAAAATCCCTGAAGATAATCTTAACTCTTATGAATTTAATTTATTGGCTCACTTAGGATTTTCTAAGCAAGAGATCGCCTCTGCCAATGATTACATCTGCGGTACAATGACAATAGAAGGCGCACCCTTTCTAAAGCACGAACATTATCCTGTTTTCGATTGTGCAAATAAATGCGGAAAGAAAGGAACCCGTTTCATTCGTCCGCTTGCTCACATTAAAATGATGGCTGCTGCACAGCCTTTCATTTCGGGAGCCATTTCAAAAACTATAAATCTTCCTAATCAAGCTTCGATTGAGGATATAAAAGACGCTTACATGCAGTCATGGAAACTGGGTATTAAAGCAAATGCATTATA
>CAZTDB010000219.1:0-5035 GCA_964612385.1 uncultured Ignavibacteriaceae bacterium | reverse complement strand
AATATTAAAAAAATAAAAATCAATGTCACTAATTCCTTCGATTCATCGAAAAGTATTATTCCGAGCATTGCCGTGCCTATAGCTCCAATGCCTGTCCATACAGCATAAGCAGTTCCTACGGGAAGCGTTTTTACTGCTAATGCTAATAGCCCCATGCTGGCTATCATCGAAATTAGTGTGAAAATCGACGGAGTAAGTTTTGTGAATCCGTCGGAGTATTTTAATCCGATTGCCCATGCGATCTCTAAAAGTCCGGCGATAAATAAATACAACCATGCCATAATAATCTTTTTTACTTTTTTTGTTTGATGTTGGTTAGCCGTACAGCTTAAAACCAAATTTTGATTTAAAGTAGTAGAAGTTATTCCGCTTCAAACTTTGGCGGATTTTTCCAATCCACAGGACCAACTTCTAAAGAATATTTTAATCTGGGCAGTACAACAAATTCCCATACACTTGAAAAATACTCAAACGCTTTATCCCACTCACCGCCTTCACCCCAGCCGTCGTGCGTTAAAACCAAATGTGTTTTTCCTTCATAAAGTTCATTAAGAGTGACAAGTACATGAGTTTTTTGCCCTCTTACTTGCGAAAGTACGGGAGGCGCATTCCATGTGAAAGAGAGCATTTTGTTTTCCTGGAAAGCAAGTATTGTATTGTTTTCACCACCCTTTGAACCGTACGCGGCGTCCGGTAGAAAATACATTTCGTATGCGCCGTCAACTTTAAGCTCTATTTTACAGTCCGGTGCAAAAAATGATTTAATGCCCTCTTCGGTTGTCCAGGCTTTCCAAACTTCATGCACCGGTGCATCAATTGTAATCTCACATTTTATTTTCTTATCATCAGCTTGAGCGGATAAAACACTTGAAAGAAAAATTATTAGAAGAATGAATAGCATACTTTTCATTTTAACGCGCCTTTAAATTATAATAAATTCATGAAGAAATTTTGTGATTCAGAATTGAGATTAAAGCCATTGAATCAATATTTCCGCCGCTGAGAATGATACCTACTCTACCGGTGTAATTTTGTTTGCGGCTGAGTAACGCAGCTAATCCAAGCGCCCCGGAAGGTTCGACTAAAATTTTCATTCTGAATAAAATAAGTTTTACTGCTTCGATAATCTTTGCCTCAGAAACAGTTATTATATCGTCAACATATTTTAATATAAGAGGGAAAGTAACTTTCCCCAACGAAGCGGTTCTTGTTCCATCTGCAATTGTCGGAGGATTTTTTACTGTATGAAGAATCTTTGTATGAAACGATTTAGCTGCGTCGTCGGCTAATTCAGGTTCAACACCAATTACTTTACATTGCGGAAAAATATTTTTTGCAGCAATAGCAGTTCCGCTCAGTAACCCTCCTCCACCGCAAGGAGCTAATAAATAATCCAGCTTCTGAACTTCTTCAAAAAGCTCTAAGGCTGCCGTTCCTTGCCCGCACACAATATTAATATGATCGAACGGAGGAACTAAAGTGTATCCATTCTTTGATATTAAATTTTGAGCTACTTCTTCACGAATTTCACTCTCCGGATTGTACTCAACTATTTTTGCGCCATAAGCTTCGGCAGCAGAGCGTTTTGTCTTGGGTGCATTTACCGGCATCACCACAGTTGTATTGATGTTTAATAATTTTCCCACTAGCGCGATTGCCTGTGCATGATTACCGGAAGAATATGTAATTACGCCTTTCGATTTTTCATAATCCGTTAACTGCGAAACGGCGTTATAAGCACCCCGAAACTTAAATGCGCCTGCCCGCTGAAAATTTTCACACTTGAAAAAAATTTCTGCGTCGAAAATTTTATTTAATGAACCCGAAGTTAAAACAGGAGTTCTATGTACGGTATTTTTTAATCTCTCGCTTGCTTCCTTAATTTTAGCGAACAGTTCATCCATTAAAAATTCTCTTATTGTTGATGGATTGAAGCACGATTATATTGGATAATTATTAAACGAATTGCTTAACAGAAAAATAGTCAAACTTAAAAACACTTTAAAAGAAAAAAGGCGTTTTAACAGCGCCTTTTTTCATTGTGCTATAAATTCAAAGTAATTATTTCATCAGCAATAACTTAAGTGATTTATTAAAATTTTTCCCCGAAGCGAGGAAGATGTAAACTCCGCTTGAAATTGAATTACCGTTATCGTCTTTACCATCCCATTCCAATTGAAAACTATTTCGATGATTACCGGTATTTAGCTCAAACGTTTTTACTATCTGTCCGAGTACATTGAATATCTTAAAAGAGACACCGGATTCGTTAAAATCTTTTGGCATTTCAACAACTATTTTTGTTTGAAGATTAAACGGATTCGGATATGCTTTGATTGACAGACTGTCGATGTCCTTTTCATTTTCAAGCTCATCTTCAACTGAGACAAATTTGGTTTCGTCAAGACAGGTCATACATGCAAGAATCGTATCACTTGGCTCAAGGCATAGAAATGCGGAATAAGTAGAAAGCACCCGGTTAGAAATGCTTTGATCAATAATTTCATCGATAAAAGGATTGGTTAAGGGTTGTGCTTCAAGCGTGCTGATATAATAACCTGCCCAAATTTTATTAGTCAGGCTGTCGTAAGTTTCCAGCTCATTCAAATCAAATGATAACGACTGCGAAAAAGTGCTGCCTTTAAACACACCCGCGGCTTGGATTTTGAAATTCGATGTGCCAATAAATTTCCCAATTTGCATTACAGGTGTGTTTAAATAAACTGTTGATTGAGTTCCCATATTAAATCTTCCAAAACAGAAACCATCTTCCATAGTTGTATGAAGATCGAAAGAGCTGATAAATCCGTCGAGTGACTGAAACAGCTCGGATAAAATTTGGCTGAGCGATTGACCCGAACGCATGTGGCTGTAACTGCCGTTTGATATACGGGTTAAATTCAAATAAAAATATTCATTTCCGTAATAATATCGATTGTTAAAGTAGGAGTACGAATAATTCGTGTTAGTTAAATCTCCTACAAATACCGGCGGAAGTGGATTAACTGTAATTTTAAGCTGTTCTAATAAATCATTTGCAGCCCGGTAATCTCCAAGCTGATCGGCACCTGATAATAATAGAATGCTCCCATCCATACCGGTTTCTTTTATAAATTCCACTCCGTTTTGAATAAGCGCAGGTAAGGTGCTATAGTTTGGCAATGGATTCGAACCTAAACTTGAGAATAATTCTTCTATTGCCGAGGAATCCGCGCTAACCCAACTGCTTCTAACTCTTTTGATTGTAGTCCCGGCTAAGATAAGATTGATAGAATCCTTCTCGGTGAAATTGGAGAGCAAATAATATTTTAGAGAATTTATAATATCATCTTGTGAAAGCGTTGTTCTAGTAACATCGTAATCAAGAAGCACGGCAATCTTCCTATCGTAATTTAACGAAAGAACTTTCGAAGGCAAAAAAGCCATTTGATAAAATCCTTCGCCGCCCTTTGACATTGCGCTTAAGTATATTCCTTCATATAAAGGGGACGCAAGAGAAATTTCCAATGAAGAATAAACTTTATTGCCGGGTATCCATGCATCGTAATAACTGCCTGCTAATGGATCCAATTTCGATTCAAATTTAATTAGAGGATCTTGAGGTATTGCCGGATTAGACCACTTAGCGGATGGCCAATAAAGCACATTAAAATTATTCATCGTGTATTTTGAGGTTCTCAATAGATTCATCGGCAGTAAAGCAGAAATTGAATTGGAAGCTAATTGTGCCGGAACTAAATATGTAATTTTTACTTTTCTCGATTGATTTCCTGCCATCGGGAAGATTCGTAATTCATATTGTGTTTGACTTCGCTTAAACAATATCGCAGGATCCCGGCGCCTCTTCACAATATCCTCATAGATTGCAGAAGCTTTCCATACGTCAAGCAGCTCCCCTCTAATGATATCGTCTTCAACCCATAACCATAAATCGTGAACAAGAGAGTTTTGGGGCAGGTCAAAATAAAACTCTACTTCCAAAGTATCGTTAGCATTGAAATATAGACCCCTCGCTGAGAATGTAAGATATAGTCCGATCTCCATATATAAACCTTGCGGTCTCACAGAGATAACAGCACTTTCGATCGTTCCTTGCCCACTCCTCCATGAATTTTGAGGATCGAGAACACGTAAATTATTATAGCCATGACCAATGCTGTTAAAGATAAATAAGACATATATGGCTGACCATATTATATTTTTTTTCACAAATCACCTATAAGAAAAAGTTCATCACACTTAAAAGATTTAAATACTGGGAGGATCATATGAAAATGAATATCTCCCACCTAATAACAGTACAAACTTAAAGTATAATTTTCTCAAAAAACAATTGTTGAGAAAAGTATTTATTAACTCACGTTACGCAGTACTACAAAAACCTTGAAGGTCACTGGCCTCAGACCTTGTCAAAATGATCCCGAACGCTTTCGGGAAAGGATAATGTATAAGTTGAGTTATTAATTTACACTTCCATTCAAAACCGTTTTAAGATATTTGCCTGTCCATGAATTTTCATTGAGTGATATTTCTTCCGGTGTACCGACCGCAACTACTTCTCCCCCTTTTTCACCGGCTTCAGGTCCTAAATCTATTACATAATCGGCGCTCTTTATCACTTCTAAATTATGTTCAATGATGACAACTGAATTATTTCTTTCGATCAGTAAATTGAAACAATTAAGCAGCTTTGAAATATCATCAAAATGAAGTCCGGTAGTAGGTTCATCAAATATAAATAGCGTGTGTTTCCTTTCACTTTGAGAAGTAAGATGAGCGGCAAGCTTTACTCTTTGGGCTTCTCCGCCGGATAAGGTGTTCGAGGGTTGTCCTAATTTAATATACCCTAATCCGACATCCGAAAGTATTTTAAGAGGTTTTAAGATTCTATCGTTACCTTTGAAATATGGAATAGCTTCATCGACAGTCATTTCAAGAACATCGATTAAATTTTTTCCGCGGTAAGTAATTTCTCTTATTTCTTTTTTGAATCTCGTGCCGTCGCATTCTTCGCAAACTAAATAAATGTCAGCAA
>CAZTDB010000218.1:0-5046 GCA_964612385.1 uncultured Ignavibacteriaceae bacterium | reverse complement strand
AAATAGGGAAATTCTTTCCTATTGCATTTCCGTTTTTATCGAACTTCTGTGCGTAATAATTTCTTCCACCGTTTCGATAGTCTTCCCAAGCGGCAATAAAATTATCTGTTCCGTTATTAAAAATTTTGGGATTGGTTTGAGTAAAAGTAGCGGGCTGATTTTCGATACTTATAGAAAAGTCGTTTATACGAGGAACCGGTGTTTGTGCATGTAATGTAAGAATGCAGAAAAGAAAAAAGTATTTTATTAATTGTTTCATTTTCCCGCCTTTCTCGAACCTAACCCCGTATTAAATTAACTCAATTACTTAGTTTAATTGAATTCTGAATGCAACTAACAAAATTAAATGTATAAAGTCAAAGCATTGTTTTATTAGCGAAAAATATTTTAGAACATCCCTCATCACATCTGCGCGCATTTGTTTTGTTAAAATTGTTTCGAACGGAAAGCCAAACACAATCACCCCATATTCATTCTTGAAGCCCGCTGCCGCGCTAAAATTATTTTCGCTGTATCTCAATATAGTTTCCGAACCGTTTATCGGTTGGACGGCATCAGGAGCTTCTACCTGGTAAATCTCTTCGTTCAGCTCTGCATTGAATGTAAACGAACTCCCTTCCTTACCAAAATTGTTTGAATTAAAATAAACTTTACCTGTAACGGCTGCGTGATTTGTACCCCAATTAATTTTCAAAACGTTCTGTGCAAATTTGATATTCGCACTATCACCTTTATCAGTCTGGAATAAATCTGTTGCAATGTACGCTCCCGATACGAATAAGTTACCTCCGGTTTCAAGATATTTTTGAATTTCATTTTGAAGAGACTGTGAAAACGTTTGAAAACTTTTCCCGTTGATCGAATCGGCATAAGGTTTTTGCCAGCGTGTTTCTTTTTCTTCGCCCAAAATCAAATCGACAAATTTATAATCCGTCATGTTTATTATTTGATCTTCCACTGCTTCATCACTCGATGATACGAACGAAAAGCCGTTTTCTCTCAGTGCCGTGCCGTGAATGTAAGGATAATCAAATGTATTGCCTGCTATTATTTTAGTTTCATAATCTGCACTACTTGCACCGTGTCCGGGCGCATCATTCGTTCTGAAGCGTGAAGCAGGATCATAATCCCGTTGTATGCCGGTAAAACTGATATCGTATTTATCCGGCACGCCGGCATCTATGATATTTAAAAAACCGGAAAAAATTTCAGCATCAATATTTTCGGGACCTGATACTCTATCGAATCCGTTTATTATCAACGCAAGTTTGTCTTTATCTTTTCCCCTGCAAACTGAAAGAATCTCAGACGGAAAGCTTTCTCCGCCTTCGTTAGCTGCGGTTATCATGAAACTGTAAACTACTCCTTCCTTTATATTCGGAATGATCGCTTCCGGTTTATAAACAACAAAGCCATTATCAAAACCGCTTTCTTCAATTTTTGTGTAGACCATATATTTATCCGGCTTTGCACTTGGTTCAAGCGGATCTTCGGATGGTTTCCATTTCAAAACAACCTCATCTTTATCGTTAAAGACTGCTGAAAAGTGAGTTACAGGCAAAGGCTGCACAACATAATCGAAATTATATTGAACAGACAAGAATTTGAGCATTGATTTGTAAATTGCTCTTGCCGCATCGAACTTAAAACGCGGATCGAGAACAAATTTCATATCAAGAAAATTTTGGTGAGATAATAATTCAAGAAGGACCGAGGGGAAATTCGGTCTAACTGCTTCGCTGTAATCTGCATTACGAAGGTCTCTGCGGTTCCATGCAATATCATGCTTTGAGCGGAAGTCTTCTACTAATTGAGTCTGCATTATATCTGCTAAATCTCTGTTGGCTAAACGCGAAACACTGTCCGGGAAAAAAGTTGAGCCGTTAAAATCCTCGATGCTGTAGATAGACAATGTGCCTATGGTAGTATCGTTTCTTGTAATGCCCGCATCGGTATGAAAGGCGAGCGACAGGTCAATCGGTATTCCAAGTCCTTTTGCTTCACGAAATTTATTCGGGCCGAATGGAGAACCGTAAAGATAATTTCCATATTCGGCGCGGCATTGGTAATCATCTCTGTAATCGTTTTGATTTTGATTCAAGCTGTAAACTAAAGTATCCGGCATGCCTGCAAATTGAAGCCAATAGCGCGCACCCTCGAGATACTTTGCGCGTCCACTCGGTGAGCCGTTGCGGGCAATCACTCCCATCCCCCCGCCGAATCTTATTGCATCGGCTGTAATAATTCTGCCTTGCTGAGTACTCTGATTACTTAGTACTACTTTCCCCCTTTCATAATTCTTACCTTTGTCAAATTGAAACTTGCCCAGGTAAATCCAGGTGCCGCCTCCAATCTGCTGGTTTACTTTGAAGTGTGTAATCCCTCCCGAATGATGAACCGAATAATCCGCATCGCTCACACTATTTTCATCGGAAGCATAAGAAACATAAACAGCATAACAGCCATCCTCCGGAATATCGGGATTCCAAACTGCTTCGGCAGTTTTAACAGTGTCTGCTGCAATGAATTTAAATGTGCCTTGCCTGAACGGATTAATATTATCTGTATAAGGAAGAGTACCGTATGCAAATCCATTTCCGCTGCCTGTCTGCCATGTTAAATTTTTTTCATAAGTTTTTTCGTAATATGAATTTTGTTTTATGTCAGCGGGAGAATCGTTATCGACAATTATTTCGTTTGATTGCGTATCACGCTCTCTCGGTACAAAAACATTTGCGCCGGCGTTTTCAAGCATCGGAATTAGATGAGGAATTGTAAATGACATTGGAATTAAATCCTCAACCGTTTGAAACAATCTCGGGCGCTGCCATTCCCATCTGCCTTCGTTGTTACTGTAATACCAACCGTGACTGTGCCAGAGTAAAATATTTCGTTCAAATAAGCCTTTAGTAATTTCGAACGGCTTGCTGATGTTTCTTACTACAGGCTCAGGTCTTTCTTTTCTTTTAGGTATTCTTGAATAATCGTAGTTAGACGGATCTGTTCTGTAATAATTCGGAATCAATTCTTCGATAGGGTGATTAAGTGAATAAATCGTAATTTTATATTCACCGAAGTCTTCTGCAAAGTAACTTTCAATTATCGAATATACATCCCTAACATTATCGTCACGAAAAAATAGGTATGAAAATTCTTTAGTGAGATAAATATCAAGCTTTAACTTTTCGATATCTATAATGATTGTATCGATCAAAGTTCCGCGAGGCATTGTAATCGGAAGCTCTTTATTCTTAACCGAAGTTATAAATTGTTCGGCTTTATCAGATATAGTAATTGCTTCCTTTGATATTTCCTTTTCTTTCATTGCTTCCCTTGCGGTACAGCCTGAGAGAATAAGAAAAGATATAAGAGCGATGAATATTAGGTGTGAGTGAGATTTCATTTCTGCAGTCCGATTTTTTATTCTTATTACTGCCTGAAAAATTATAAAAGGTTCGCTATAAAAAAAATTATTTGGGATAAATAATCTACACTCACTCAGCCCGTCTTTTTACACAGCATCTTTACGATAATTAACCTAATTTTGATATAAGTTTCCTGGCAAGTATGCCGTTGGTTCATCTTTTTCATTAAGGGCATCACATAAATCTGCGTATGTTCAATGGATGAGAAACTAATTACATCTAAAGTTTTCATACTTACCGGCGAATGGCAGGACATTCGTGGGCGGAATATTTTGCGCTTCATCGGAAAATCTAATGAGCTTGGACCGGTTGAGATAATAATTAATAATTCAAAACCTGTATTTTTTATTGAAAGAAAAATTCCCGAGCTAAACTTATCGGTAAATTACAAACGCAAAAGCGTAAAGCTCTCCTCCTTCTCGCGAGAAAAAGTTGATGCTGTCTACTTCAATTCTCAAAGAAATCTTCTAACTGCAGCAGCTGAATTTTCAGCACAAGGCATTCCGACTTTCGAATCCGACATTGACCCTGTACGCAGATATTTAATGGAGAGATTTATAAATGCTCAGATACAAATTATCGGTTTGCCGATAAAGCAAGATAAACTCTTAAGTTTCATAAATCCGAAAATAGAACCTTGCGAAATTACGCCCGAACTTACAGTCGCTTCATTAGACATAGAAACCGGTTCAAAAAATGAAATGCTTTATTCGATTGGTGTACACGTAACAGGCAAGCTGGAAGAAAAACATGTTTTCATGTTGGGAGAAACGCCGCGTAAGCAGCTTAAAGAAATTTCGTTTTTCCCGGATGAAGAATCGCTAATAAAAAATTTTTTAGAATGGTTTAAAGAGATCGATCCGGATGTAATCATCGGCTGGCATGTGATAGGATTTGATCTGATGTTCATCGAAAGAAAGTGCACCGAGCTGTTCATACCGTTTGACATTTCGAGAAGCAACGGACGAGTTACGCTAAAAAGCAGAAAAGGCGGCGGATATTTTGCATCAGTACCCGGGCGAATAGTAATTGATGGTCCTCCGGCATTAAGAGCATCGTTTTTCACCTTTGAAGATTTTAAACTTGAAACTGTCGCTAAGGAATTATTAGGAATGGGTAAGAGCATCACTCCCGATCAAAATAAAATTCAGGAGATCGAGCGGCTGTTTGTTGAAGATAAAGTAAAACTTGCAGAATATAATCTGAACGATGCGATGCTTGTAACGGATATTTTCCGAAGAGCAGGATTGATAGAATTATATATTCGACGTGCACAGCTTTCCGGTTTGCTGATGGATCAATTGGGGATGATGACCGCAGCTTTCGATCATTTCTTTCTGCCAAAACTTCATCGGGCAGGTTTTGTTGCACCGAACATTAGAGATTTGCAGGAACTGGAACATGCTGCCGGCGGTTATGTGCTCGATCCAAAGCCCGGAATTTATGACGATGTAATTGTGATGGATTTTAAGAGCTTGTATCCGTCTATCATTCAAACTTTTAAGATTGATCCCTTATCAAGGCTTATGTCTAACATCGATCAGGTTGTTACACCGAAAGGATATCGTTTTTCTTCTTCAAAAAATTTTCTTCCCGATTTTATTACATGGTTAGGCGAACA
>CAZTDB010000217.1:0-5066 GCA_964612385.1 uncultured Ignavibacteriaceae bacterium | reverse complement strand
ATCGAATTATTAAATCCACTCAAAATTATATTACAATAGAATTTTTCTTTAACGAAAGTTATAGATTAAAAGATACTTTAATTGAAGGTAAAAATTATACAATCCTTCAAGGCGGGAATTCATTCGGAAGAAATCATGGCGAGCCGCTGCTACCCGACTACTATGTTAACTTAGGATTACCTTTCCAGGCTAATCCTGTTCTAACTATTCTTGATCGTGACTTTGAAATTTATCCAAATAAAATGGTGCTGCCATATAATGGAACTGGAGAAGAATTTACTTCGCTTGAGCCCCTTAAATTTGATTACGACATTTACAGCCGAAATGAATACTTTCCTTCAGAAGCTGCTTCACTTGATGAGCCTTATACTTTCCGGTATTTAAGAGCAATTTCGGTGTCGCTTGCCCCCTTTCAATTTAATCCGGTAAATCGGGAATTGATCCATAATAAACGTGTGCTGATACGAATAGATTATAACCGGTCTGACCATTATTTAGAAATGGAAAGAATAGATGATCCGATGACAGTGAACTTTATTCGTGATGAAATATTAAATCGTGATGAGGCAGTTAATTGGATCCAAAAAACACGTTCTGTTCTTAAGAAAGAAATTTCTTCCGAAAATTGGTATTCGCCGCAGAAAACATATCTAAAGTTGTATCTTAATAAAAAAGGTATTTATAAAATTTCATATGAGGATATAATTTCGACAGGAATTGAATTGGACGATGAATCGTTTGACAATATCGAATTATGGAACATAGGAGAATTGGTCCCGATTCAGATTACAGATGCAAATAATGACAGCCTTTTTAATGAAGAGGATTACTTCGAATTTTTAGGAACACCACCGCCTCCGACTCCATACGCCGCACAAAATATTTATAATTTACAGAACGTATATTGGTTAACCTTTGATGGCGATAAGAAAGGAAAATTCTACAAGCCGAAGGATGGTTATCCTAAAGGAGAACTTCCAGCATGGTCTTCATCTCTGCATACAATTCATTATGAAGAGGATTTATTATATGAAAGACTCGGATATGCACCGGATGAAAAAAGAGATTTTTGGTACTGGGGGAAGGCTTCGGCTTTTGGGGGGCAATCAACTCAGGGTTTTGAGGCACGATTTCCGGGATTCAAAAATATTTTTACTGATTCTAACTATATTACTGTACGTGTAAACATGCATGGCATTACTAATAACTTGTTCTGCAATCCTGAACATCGGGCATACATTTATATAAATAATAAACTTATCGGTGAACAAATATGGGATGGGCAGACTGAGTCTACATTCGAGAAACGAATTTTTATCGGAACCGGTGGAGTGAATATTTATCCACAAGGAAATATTTTAAGTATCTGGGTGAAGGGCGATATTTGTCCATATACATATTCCGATGAGATTAGGATAAATTGGATTGAGTTCGATTATTGGAAAGTATTCAGAGCAGAAGATGAACAGCTTAACTTTTATTCTTCAAATGATTCAACCGATAAAACAAGATTTTGGGTATGGCTTTGGGAAGACGACAGCATCAAAATATTTAAGCCGGGAACTGCTGAAATTTTAGTAAATCCATTGTTTCTTTCGCAGTACCAAAACGCATTTATTTTTGATGACAGTATAACGAGCAAAACAGAATATTTTCTAACCGGGCTTACCTATAACCATTTGAAACCAGATTCGATCGTTCGGGTCAATAATTCTGATCTAAAAAACACTTCAAACGGTGCAGATTATATAATCATCTCTCATCCTAAGTTTTTAGTTCAGGCGCAGGCTCTTGCTGATTATCGCTCAAACAGAATGTTAGATTCTTCAATAATAAACCCGCGGGTTGTTGTAGTAAATGTGAATGACATATATGACGAATTTTCTTATGGATTATTAGATCCCTTCGCTTTGCATCATTTTGTAAGATATGCTTTTGAAAGTTGGGAATCGCATGCACCTTCATATGTAGCACTATTTGGTGATATGAGTTATGACTATCGAAAGTTACTACAGTCAAGCCGACCTAATTTCATCCCTTCTATTCCGTATCAATCGAGGGAATTCGGGCAATCTGCAAGCGATAATATGATTGCAGCCGTTGCAGGCGATGACGTTTATCCCGATTTAGCAATCGGTAGAATATCCTGTGAAAGCGTAACTGAAGCGGAAATCCTGGTTGATAAAATTATCAACTATCCCTCGGATGCATCAAAAAAATGGAAGCAAAATGTACTGCTAATGGCTTCCGGAGTTAATGCTAGCGATGAAAACTATTACGGTTTTAATGATGCGAGCATGACACTTCAAAATTTATATTTGGCGAAGAATGGATTTGAAGCTGTCAAAATTTTTCGTTACCCAAATAAACCCGAGTACATACCTTTCATGGGCGAAGGTCCAGAAATAAGGCACGCATTTAATCAAGGGGCTGCCATAGCTAATTATTACGGACACGGCGGCGGATATCAATGGGACTTAACATTTTTGAATGACGACATTTATCTGCTTGAAAATCAAGGACGGCTTCCTGTTATTTTTAGTGTTACCTGTTATACTGCACACTTCGATAACCAGGATGTTTTTGGCGAACAATTTAATAAAGTGCCTGGAAAAGGAAGCCTTGCTTTTTTCGGCAGTTCGGGATTAACTAATTGGGAAATCGGTAAACAGATTAACAATCTTATCTTCAACGATATTTTTAATAACCGAAACTACAATTTGGGTAAATCAATTTTGTTCGCTAAGGGTAAGGTTCCGAACAGTTTGGCTTACCGGAATCAAATTGCAGTGCTTACTCTTTTGGGTGATCCGGGAATTAATATTGCATTACCTACACAGCCGGATTTTGAAGTTAAATCCAACGGAATTTCAATTTCACCGGTTAACCCGCTCGTTAACGATACCGTAGCTGTTAAGATTATCATACGCAACTATGGTACAACATTTCCTAACGATTCGGTTACAGTTGAACTTTTTGCCGTTTCAAAGGATACTTCATATTTAGTAAACTCAGTCAAACTACCAAGCTTTGGAATACTCGATTCTACGGTGATTAACTGGATCCCTGTCGATGCCGGTTTGTATGAACTAACCGTAAAAATAAATGACGATTTGAGAATAACTGAGCCCGATTTATCCGATAACTCCGCTTCTGCTCAATTTGCGGTTTACAGCATCAGTGAACCAAACATAATCTCACCGATAAATGGGTATTCAACTTCAAACAATTATGTAGACTTTCTTTTTGCCGATATTGGATTTTATATTGAAAGAAGCTTAGAATATTTTATTGAGATTGACACCAGTCGGAATTTCACTTCTCCGATATTTAAATCCTCTGGTTTACTTTCAGATACCGGTCTTGTCAAGTGGCGTTCACCCCAGCTTGTAAAAGGAGAATACTTTTGGAGATCGAGAATTTTCGACAGTGAAGAATACGGAAAATGGAGTGATATAAGAACCGCAATTATTACTGATACACCTAAAAAAGGTTATCTTGTTGAAGGCAATGCATTTAAGCAATTCAAGTCAGAGAATGTAAATTATGCACCGGCACGGCGCGGATTAATTCTAAACATCAATCCCAACCCGCCGCGCCCTTCAAATGATAGATTCTTGGAAGATATATTCTTCGATACTACTTCTATCGGTAAGTTAGGGCTTACAACTATCACAACTGACGGTACATATCTTTATTTTGCCAATATGTGGTATTATCAGCTTAGCGATAATGTTGCCGGTAAAACAGGAATTTATAAGGTAGGAACTGGAAATAACGGAACCGAAAAAGGTAAATTTTACGGCACATTTTCTGATTTTTATGATAGAATCAGCAATCAGATGTTTTATCATGGAGACGGATGGATTTATGTTCTTACAGGAAATCCATTCGATATAAAGAGAATAAATGTCTTAACTGATGAAATTGAAGATATACATATCCCTACCGGTTTTTTAAGGTGGGACGATTCTAAAGTTGCCGAAGGTTCTTTTTACGTAACCTCAGACGGATATTATGTTTATAACCTAAGCTCGAAAGATACATTGGGTTCTTCCCGATACATTCTTAGAATTTTAGATCCTCAGAACAATTGGCAATTAGTTAAGCCCGATTTGCTTCTCACGGGAACAACTTATCCCGGATTCTCAGGATTTTTTGCAGCGGAGGGATATATATATCCCTATGAATATTATTACAACGGTTTCATGAGAAAGATCAGAATCTCAGATGGTGTATTCGAGGATGAATGGTTAACACGAATCCCTTTTCAAAGTTATTATGCCTGGACTTATGATTGGACTAACGATAGAGTATATTCATCTACTTATCGAAGTTCTGGTTATAAGCGTAAATTCAGCAAGTTTGCAGGCAAATATTTTAATGCAAGAGGAAATATTTCCAGCGAGGAGGTTGGTCCCGCTCTAAAATGGAATAACCTAAATTTTGAAATTGAAATGGCTGGTTCAGCAGGAAACTATCGGGCAGTATTGGAAGGATACCACAACAATCTAAAAAGTTGGGATACACTCTATACTGATTTGCTTCAAAACTCTAATCTCTCCGGAATTAATCCATTAACATATACAAAGTTAAGAGTTGGTTATTCGTTAGTTGATTCAAGCTTTGGAGCATCCCAGCCAATGGTGTTAATGTCATTTAATATCGATTACAATCCTCCGCCCGAAGTATTCATTAACAATCGAAATATAACATTCAACCCCGATTCTGTTCTTCAAGGTTTAACGACCAACCTTACTGCAGTTGTTCAAAATATCGGTCATTCGCAAGCCGATAGTACTGTAGTTAAGTTTTTCCTTAACAGTGCCGATTCTGCTTTTCTAACAAAAGTTGTTTCGATTAAGGATAGTAGTAGTGAGGTAATTAACCATACCATTAATACTACCTCGTTAATATTTAACAATAACGTTAAGGTAGTTGCTACACTTCCTCACCACGAGTTCTTCACTTTCAACAACATTGCCGAGCAAAGCTTTTTTGTTGCGCGCGATTCTATTCCGCCTAAATTCATGATTACTTTTGACGATAAAGAAATATTGAATGGA
>CAZTDB010000216.1:0-5067 GCA_964612385.1 uncultured Ignavibacteriaceae bacterium | reverse complement strand
ATCCAACTCTTTGAGTTTTTCGATACTAAGCACCAATTCCCTTTTTGTTCTTTCGTTAAAAAGAAGTATTAACCCGATCGCCGTAATTAGTGCAAGAACCGAACTGAGTAAAAATCCCCACGATGCCCACGTAAAATTTTCTCTCAATAAAGGATAATCAAGCTTGTGCACCCCCCAAAGAAACAGCGCCCAGCCGGTAATCTTAGCCGCTATCAGCTTAGATTCACTGCTTTTGAGAAACGAAATTCCTGCAAACATAAATACGAATGCAGTAAAAAGAATAGGAAGCATACTAAGGATATAAAATGGCAGCTTGAGTGCGGCGGCACTTATTGACCAAAAGACTGCTATTGCAGCAATGTAAAAAAAGATGCGGGGAAATTTCTTTTCAATGAATAAGTATGTACCGTAGGAAATTAGGAGCGAACTAGCAGTCATAAATATATGGCTTAGCAAAACAAAATATTGCGGATATGTACTTGTTTCACTCAAAAGCGAGGTTGATAATCTTGCACAATACATAAGCCAGCCTAAAGTAAGGACTCCTATGTATTTTTTCTTTTCCTCTTTATAAAAGTAAGCATAAATTAAGAAAAGAATCAGCGTCCCAATCAAGCTTGCAGCTAATGCAGGTATTAACCAGTCCATTTTTAATTATGAATTATTTGAAAATCTTCTTCTTGTTTTTTCTGCTGAATTCATCTAACTCTCATGCAATCATGCAACCTGAGCGCGGCGTAGCCGGTTTACCAACACAAAGTTGGCAACCAAAAATGTTGAAAGAATTGATGATTTAAGTTTTTTACACACCCCTCGCCCCTCTCGAGAGGGGATTACACGCTCTTTCTTTTCAAGAATGCTGAGTTATTAGAACTTTTCAACTTTATGATTTACTTCTTTAAATAGAAGTAAAAATTTTTAAAAAAAGTAGCATTGATCCCTTCTCGAGAAGGGAGGAAGGGATGTGCATATGTTAATTTTATAATTTATCTCTTCCACAGTATCATTCTTAAATAAAATCTTAACCAAAAAAGCAAAAATATTTTCGAGGATACTATGCATCTATGCAGCCATGCATCTCCGAAGGATCCTACGGACATGCACCCCTTCACTCCTTCGCTCAGTTCTTTCTGGGTTGATAGTCATAATCCGTTTACATTTTAAAACAAATTTGCAAAATTGAAATTCAAATCACAATAATTTCTTTGCAGCTTTTACTGCTTTTTAAGTTAGCGTACTAATCATTATTTTTTCGCTCAGATGAAACTATTACTTTCATACCTCAAAAACTACTGGAAATTTGTGTTACTTGCTCTCTTTTTAGCGGCAATTAATCAAATTTTTTCCATGCTCGATCCCTACATTTTCAGAATTGTGATAGACAAATATGCAACAAGATTTGCTGAATATACAACAAGCGAATTTTTTAAGGGAGTGGGATTGCTGCTGTTAGCTGCAGTTGGGGTAGCTTTTATATCGCGTGTAGCCAAAAATTTTCAGGATTATTACGTAAACGTTATCACTCAGCGGCTGGGTGCAAAAATTTATTCCGACGGAATAAGCCACTCGCTTAAGCTTCCTTATTCTTTATTCGAAGACCAGCGAAGCGGACAGACATTAGGTACGCTTCAAAAAGTACGAACCGATGTTGAAAAGCTTATTGCGGCTGTAATCAATACATTATTTACTTCAATCGTCGGGATTATCTTTGTAACTGTTTACGCGTTTTATGTCCACTGGATTATAGCTCCGGTATTTTTAGCTGCAATTCCCACGCTTGGTTTAATAAGTTCCACATTGAGTAAACGAATAAAAAAAGTTCAAAGGCAGATAGTCGGTGAAACAACTGCACTTGCAGGCACAACTACAGAATCGCTTCGAAATATTGAGCTTGTAAAAAGTCTCGGACTCGGCTCGCAGGAAATAAACAGGCTTAATACCACCACCAATAAAATTCTCCGTCTTGAACTTGGCAAAGTAAAATACTTACGAATACTGAGTTTCATTCAAGGCACTTCGGTTAATTTCATCAGAACGTGCATAATGTTTTTGATGCTTTATCTTATTTTTATTCAGCAGATAACTATAGGAGAATTTTTCTCTTTGCTGTTTTATTCGTTTTTCATATTCGGACCATTGCAGAGTTTGGGTGAGATAATAAATATTTATAGAGAAGCAGAAGTTTCGCTGGAAAATTTTAATTCGATTCTTGAAATGCCGCTCGAATCGAAACCGGCGATGCCTTATGAAATTTCATCCATCCGGTCGCTTGAGTATAAAGATGTATCGTTCAAACATAAAAGCTCAACCAGGCATGCATTAGAGAACATTTCCTTTAAAGCAGAAATGGGAGAAACGATTGCGTTTGTTGGTCCGTCAGGTTCGGGAAAAACTACACTGGTAAAATTATTAGTCGGGCTTTACACTCCAGTTGCAGGAGAAATATATTACAACGGAATCCCGGGAAGCCGCATCGATTTCGAAAAGCTAAGGGAGAAAATAGGATTTGTTACACAGGATACGCAGCTTTTTTCGGGCACGCTGAAAGAAAATTTACTTTTTGTTAATCCCAATGCAACAGACGAAGAATGTTTAGATGTGCTTCACAAAGCCGCTGCCGGCAGTCTGCTTGTAAGGGCGGATAAAGGATTGAATACCCTGATAGGCGAAGGGGGTGTTAAAGTTTCGGGCGGAGAGAAGCAGAGAATTTCTATTGCGCGCGCACTGTTAAGAAAGCCCGATTTACTTATTTTTGACGAAGCTACTTCAGCACTCGATTCATTAACCGAAGAAGAAATAACCTCTACTATTAGAGAAATATCGAGCCGAAAAGATATTATAACGATCCTTATTGCTCATCGATTATCTACTGTTATGCACGCAGATAAAATTTACGTCTTAGAGAAAGGTAAAGTTGTTGAAGCCGGTACACATTCCGAATTGATTGAGCATAAGGGATTGTACTTTGCGATGTGGCGCCAGCAGATTGGCGAAAAGGATTTTGCAGATGCCAATTGAATAAAAACTACAGCAAGAGGAATTTAATAATTTTGTAGAATAGGATCGGAGTTAAATTTGCAATCTGAGCGCGGCATAGCACCAACCAAAAATGATTGATTGAATGACTGAATGTTTGTTTGTAGAATCGAGATTGTGTAAAAACCCCAAAATGTCATTTCGAAGGAGCGGAGCGACTGTCCAAAGGACTCCTTCGGAGAGAAATCTAAGCGTAATCAAAGATTTCTCTCCCGAAAGCTTTCGGAATCGAAATGACAAAAACACTTTTTACACAGTCTCAATCCTTTGGAAGCGATTGAAAAGATACCAATCCTCCATGCAACCATGCATTCATGCAACCATACATCCATGCTTACATACAACTTCGACCGGTCTTACATGATTCGATTTTTATCAGTAACTTAAAAAAATTTTTTGTGGGATGAGATTATTCGGGAATCCATTTAGCAAGTTTTGAATCTAACTTACCAAAATTGAAAGGAATTACTCGTGAAACGAAATCTTTTATTGTCAGTGATATTAGCCGTGCTGTTTTTAGGCTGCAGCAAAAACATGGCAAGCGATAATTTGAAATGGGAAGACAAACTTGAACCGGCGCTTCAGAAAGCCAAGCAGCAAAACAAAGCGGTGCTTGTAAACTTTACCGGAAGCGACTGGTGCATCTGGTGCCAGCGCTTAAGCAATGAAGTTTTTTTGAAGAGCGAGTTTGAAGAATTTGCAAATAATAATTTAATTCTCGTTAAGCTTGATTTTCCACGGACAATCGAGCAAAGCAACGAAACGAAATTGTATAATAACAATCTTGCTCAAAAATTCGGAGTAAGAGGATTTCCGACAATACTATTATTTAACTCATCGGGCAAACTAATTTTAAAAACAGGCTACCAGCCCGGCGGACCGGTTAATTACATCAGCCACTTAAAAGCTTACCTTTAATAATTGATTAAACCTTCAAGGTTGCCGCAGCTTAAAAACCTGTAAACCTTGAAGGTTACTCTAAGTGAAAATCTGACTAAACTAAAATTTCTTACTGCATTTACCTCTATCTGCTTGACCTCCTAAAGAAATTTACTTAAGTTTTGCCAGAGCAGATTATGCTGTGCTGCAAATACTGTTTACCTGCCGAACAAATAATTTCCGGATAAAAAATCACCACTGTGACTTACGCGGCGGAGCTTTAAATAAACTGCAAATTGAGATCGTATGCGAAAAGAAGTAGATCTAAAGCAACCCGGCTTTTATGAAACTGTTCGCAACGAAATGCGCTTAAGAAATTACAGCCATAAAACGATAAAATCATACTTAAGTTGTCTGCGTAGCTTTGTAAAATATTTTTATCCAAAACATCCTAGAGATATTTCAAATGATGAGATTAAAAAGTATTTGATATACTTAATTGAAGAAAAGAAATGGCAGGCATCAACAATTAACCAGATGTTTAATGCTTTAAGATTTTTGTATGTTGAACTTTACAAAACTCCTTTCATTATTGAATCAGTTCCAAGACCGAAAAAAGAAAAGAAACTTCCCGATGTGCTCAGTCAGGAAGATGTATTAAAAATTTTTTCTTGTGTTGAAAATCTAAAACATAAAACTATTTTGATGCTTATTTATTCTGCAGGATTAAGAGTTGGCGAAGCGGTAAGGTTAAAAGTAACTGATATTGATAGTAAAAGAAAACTGATCCATATCAGAAGTGCAAAAGGGAAAAAAGACAGATATACTTTATTATCTGAATTTATATTGGAACAACTGAGAGAATATTATAAGAAATACAAGCCGAAAGAATTTCTTTTTGAGGGGGGTAATGGAAGAATTCATTTAGCCGAAAGAAGCATTCAAAATGTTTTTCAAAGAGCAGTTGCGGCATCAGGAATAAAAAAGAAAGTTACGGTTCATACACTAAGACATTCCTTTGCTACGCACTTACTTGAAAGCGGAACTGATCTAAGGTATATTCAGGAATTATTAGGTCATTCAAGCTCAAAAACAACAGAGATTTATACTCACGTTTCTAAAAGAGCTATTGAAAATATTACTAATCCATTG
>CAZTDB010000215.1:0-5093 GCA_964612385.1 uncultured Ignavibacteriaceae bacterium | reverse complement strand
AATACTCACAATCGCAACTTATCCGCTTGTTATTCACAAGGAAACTCCGGTTGCCATTGCAGCAGGGAGGAAGTATTTAATTTATACTCTTACTGCAGGACTTTTCTTAATAGCCGCTTCGGCTATAACTTACATTTTAACTGATACTATGGAATTCACTGTCGGTGGAGTTTTTGGCAATGCAGATGTATCAAAAGAAACGATGATCATTTTATTTCTATTATTCCTTTGCGGAGTTGGGGTAAAGGCAGGGATTATTCCTTTTCATAGCTGGCTGCCGGCAGCCATGGCAGCACCCACACCGGTAAGTGCCTTGCTTCATGCAGTAGCAGTTGTTAAGTCGGGAGTGTTTGGCGCTGTTCGTATCGTAGGTTTTATTTTCGGTCCTGAAGTAATGAGTTCGTACAGTTTGAACACAATTTTAATTGTTTTTGCTGGAAGTACAATCATATTAGGTTCTCTATTAGCTTTGCGGCAGGATAATCTTAAACGACGATTAGCCTATTCTACCGTAAGTCATCTTTCATACATTATTTTGGGTGCTGCATTACTAACTCCTTATAGTATTACAGGTGGTATTTATCATATCGCAACTCATGCAGCAATGAAGATAACATTGTTCTTTTGTGCCGGAGCTATCTATGTAAATCTTCATAAAGAGAATGTGAGCGAGCTTGATGGAGTTGGAAAAGCAATGCCCTGGACAATGGCATCATTTACAATCGGAGCTTTGGGTTTAGCCGGCGTTCCTCCGATAAACGGTTTTGTAAGCAAATGGTTTTTGGGAATCGGTGCACTTGAGGCAAATCAATTAATTGTGTTGATAATTTTAATAGTAAGCGGACTGCTCAACATAGGTTATTTTTTCCCCATAATACAAAGAGCTTATTTTAAAGAAGGTCACGGTATGGTAGAAAATCGTGAGGCATCAATGTTTATGGTCATTCCGCTCGTTATTACTGCATTACTCTCTTTGTGTATGGGATTTTATCCTGATATATTTTTGGATTTTTACAGTATCGCTTCAGGCATATCTTCCTCACTCATTGGAGGGGCTGGCTTATGAAACAAATGTATTGGCTTGCTTTAGTTGTGCTCATTGTTCTTTCATTTGTAGGAGAACTATTCGTAAAGATTTCTGACTCGGATGGACATTGGTGGAGTAATATCCCGGCATTTTATGCAATATTTGGATTCATTGGCTGTGTGGTAATCATCATTGCTTCAAAAGCATTAGGGAAAGCCCTCTTACAGAAAAAGGAGGATTATTATGACTCCGAATAATTTTTTCATGCTTCCTCCTGCTATTATTTTATTCATTGGTGCTTTCGTTTTGCCTCTGCTTCCAAGAAATTTAAGAAGTTATGCATTTTTACTTTTTCCGGTTCTTGCGCTTTACACCATAGTTGTCTTTCCTGATCAATTCATCTTTACTGTAAGTTTTGCCGACTATCATTTAATCCTATTTAAACTAGATAAGTTAAGCAGATTATTCGGTGCAATCTTTTCGATTATTACCATAATCGGCGGGATATACTCGTTTCATAACAAGGATAAAGGTGAAGCTTCCGCAGCGTTATTGTACGCTGCCGGTGCGTTGGGGGTTACTTTTGCCGGGGATTATTTCACACTTTTTATTTTTTGGGAGATAATGGCAGTAGCTTCCACTTATCTCGTTTGGGCAAGAAGAACCGGTGAAGCTGAAAAAGCAGGGATACGTTATTTGTTAGTTCACATATTTGGCGGTGGATTACTTCTCGCCGGTATATTACTAAATTTTGTTGAAACAGGAAGTAATAATATCGTCTCGCTTTTACCTAACGGCTCACTTTCATCATGGCTTATTTTATCAGGAGTTGCACTAAACGCCGCAATTCCGCCGCTTCATGCGTGGTTATCCGATGCTTATCCAAAAGCTTCAGTTACAGGAGCAGTATTCTTAAGCGCTTTAACGACTAAGACAGCCGTTTATGTTTTATTAAGAGTATTCAGCGGCTGGGAAATTTTAATTTGGTTTGGTGTAATGATGGCGTTGTACGGTGTTGTTTATGCAGTGTTAGCAAACGATATAAGAGAGATACTTGCATATCATATAATTAGCCAGGTCGGTTATATGGTTGCCGGTGCAGGTATTGGTACCGAGATGGCAATAAATGGATCAGCGGCTCACGCATTCAGCCATATCTTGTATAAAGCGCTGCTTTTTATGGGAGCCGGAGTCGTGCTGCAAACAACAGGTAAAAGTAAGCTTACCGAATTAGGAGGATTGGCAAAAGCAATGCCCTTAACATTATGGCTTTATATGATTGGTGCATTCTCAATTTCTGGTTTTCCGCTCTTTAACGGTTTTATAAGTAAGTCGATGGTAGTTGCTGCTGCGGGTAAGTCGCACCTTGATGCCGCTATGCTTCTATTAATGTTAGCCTCGGTTGGAACTTTTTTACATACAGGACTTAAGCTTCCATATTTTACCTGGTTTAGTAAACCGTTGAGCAATATTACACCTCAAAAACCTCCAATCAATATGATTGTAGGAATGGCACTCGCAGCAATTCTATGTACGCTTTTTGGTGTAGCGCCTTCTTTACTGTATGTCCACCTTCCATTCAATGTAAATTTTGAACCTTACACTTTGTATCACCTTGTTGAAACATCGCAGATATTAATTTTTACTTTCCTTGGATTTTGGATGTTAAGAATTAAACTTGCAGGCGAGCCAATCATTGCGTTAGATACTGATTGGTTTTACCGCAAACCAGCCGCATTTGCACGCAGGATATTTGTTGATAGTGTGGATTTACTATTTGACTGGTTTGAAGAGAAAGCTTTATCGGCAGCTCAGATATTAATTAAATTCGGTAAAAATCCGGTTGAACTAATTCGAAATACCGGGGAAGAAGATTTCGATCCCGATACACATAGACCTTCAACTCAATTGCTGTTAATTTTAATTATGTTCAGTTTTGTTGTATTCACTATTGTAAGTTTAATCCTTTAAGATTATTCCAAATGCTTACTCAATTCCTTTCATCGGTGAATAATGTAATTTTAATCCGGGAATAGAAATCTGTGTCATATAGACGGCATTTGTTTCATCTTCTGTTATGAACAATGTTTTAAAATCCTCTCCGCCAAATTCAACGTTGCTCGGTTTCTTTCCGGGTGTTTGGATTTTCGAAATTATTTCACCATTTGGGTTTATGACATAAATATTTCCACCTCCGAAGTGAGCCGCATATAAATTTCCTTCAATGTCGAAAGCTAATCCGTCCGGATCACCACCGGGCAATTCAACAAAAACGCTCATCATTTTTAACATTCCATCTTCTTCTACTTTGAATTTCAATATTCTGCTTTTTGCCGATTCAGCCACATACAGAAATTCTCCATCTGCTGAAAAAGCAATGCCGTTCGGAAATGCAAGATCACTTGCAGCTAAGATGACTTCTTGGGTTTCTTTATCTATTCTGAATATCCGACCATCCAATTTATCTTCTCCGTAAGATTTTGGATCTGTAAAGTATAAGTTTCCATTTCGATCAAAAGCCAAATCGTTTGGTCTGTTAAATTTTTCTCCATTGAAATTGGAAGCATGAATTTCAATCACTCCGGCTGGTGAAACTTTTAGAATGGCGCCTATTCCATAGTCGCAAGCATAGAGATAACCGTCGTTTCCGAAAGTCAGCCCGTTCGTTTGTTTTAACGGTTTGTGGTTTATTGAATCAACGAAGGTACTACTTCCATCTTTTGATATTTTTGTAATATATCCACCGTAACAGCTTGAAACGAAAAGATTGCCTTTTCCGTCCCAGGCAGGTCCTTCAGGGAATTGTAATCCGTCGGCTAATTTTATGAACTTGTGTTCGTGAGCGAAAATATTTAGTGATAGAATCACCGTGAAAATAAGTTGAGCCTGCAATGAATGAAAAAGCTTATAATACATTAGAAATACCCGTTCAGATTTTTGCAGCAAAAGTTTAATTATTTGAATAACAATTTAGATAAAAATAATAAAAAGATTATGTGGCTATCTTTACTTTCATTTATAATTGATTTATGTTTCGCCCGGAAAATAATTGACCTTTAATTCTATCCGGCGAGATGGAGAAGGATGAAAAACTTACATATCATAATTAAAAGAAGGAACCTCTGCGGCTTCTCGCCAAAGAGGATTTTTTATATATGGGCATTAAAGCAAAAATAATTGACGAAATCGGGATGCAGCGAATAATAACACGGTTCGCACACGAGATTTTAGAGAGAAATAAGGGTTCTAAAAATCTTGTATTAATGGGAATGCGCACTCGAGGTGAATTCCTTGCGAATAGGGTACATGCTCAAATCAAAGCTATCGAAAACATTGAACTACCTTTAGGAGTGTTGGATGTTACTCTCTATCGTGACGATTTTAGAACCCGCCTGAAGCAGCCTCAAGTTTCGGTAACCAACATCACGTTCGACATCAACGATAAAGATATTATTTTAATTGACGATGTTCTTTACACGGGAAGAACAGCTCGTTCCGCACTTGATGCAATTATGGATTTAGGACGACCGAATACAATTCAGTTATGTATTCTTGTTGATAGGGGACACAGAGAGCTTCCGATTAAAGCCGATTATGTAGGCAAGAACATTCCGACTTCAATCAATGAGGAAATTAAAGTTAAGATGAGTGAAATTGACGGCGAAGATGCTGTCTATTTAGTAGATACAACAGATAAATAATAAAAGGAATCACATAAGAATGCCTTTATCAAACAGACATTTGTTAGGACTTTATGGCGTACCTAAGGAAGATATTCAATTGATATTAGATACCGCGGTTACCTTCAGAGAAGTGTTAGACAGACCCATTAAAAAAGTACCAACACTTCAGGGGAAAACAGTTGTAAATCTTTTCTATGAAAATTCAACTCGAACTCGCATTTCATTTGAACTTGCAGAAAAAAGATTATCGGCTGATTCGATAAACTTTTCAGTATCAACAAGCAGTGTAAGCAAAGGTGAAACTCTGAAAGATACAATTCGCAATATCAAAGCGATGAAGGTTGATATGGTCGTCGTCCGGCATTCGGCAGCAGGCACACCGC
>CAZTDB010000214.1:0-5097 GCA_964612385.1 uncultured Ignavibacteriaceae bacterium | reverse complement strand
TTGACAATCTGGTACAAATTGCCCACAATGTTGTTGTTGGTGAAAACACTGTAATTTCTGCACAGGCTGGAATATCGGGAAGTACCAAGATTGGTAAAAATTGTATTTTAGCCGGACAGGCTGGATTAGTTGGGCATATCCAAATTGCCGATGGTGTTATAGTTATGGCGCAATCGGGTATTTCAAAATCGTTATCAAAACCCGGGGCATACTTTGGTTCTCCGGCTAAAGAGCATAAGATTTCGTTAAAACAGGAAGCATACCTCAGAAACCTTCCGGATTATGCGGAGAGGATTAAACAGTTAGAAGTTCAATTAAAAAAATTGGAAGAAGAGTTAGAGAAAATGCGAACCGCATAAATGTGGTTAATCCCGTCTAAAACCATTAATCCCGCCATCCGAACCGGTTGTATTTCAAAACCTATGTTGCTATTTTGAAAACCGATTTTGATACAAATATTTCATTTCTTTAATTATTATAAGGTGTTTAATGTTAGAGTTACAAAGAACCATTCTTAAAGAAGTATCGCTGTCGGGAATCGGGCTGCATACAGGCACTTCATGCACAATGACCTTTAAGCCCGCACCGGAAAACTACGGAATCAGATTCGTAAGAACAGACTTAGGCGGCAACCCCGAAATTCCGGCTAATGCCGATAATGTAATCGACGTTTCAAGGGGAACTACTTTGGGAATTGGCGAGGCAAAAGTTCACACGGTCGAGCACGTTTTAGCTGCAATTGTCGGGCTGCAAATCGATAATATTATAATTGAACTTGACGGAATTGAACCACCTGTAGGTGACGGCAGCTCAATGCCTTATGTTGAAGCGCTGCTTAAAGCTGAATTCTTACAGCAGGAAGCCCCTAAAGACTATCTGATTATTGATGAAACTGTAATGTATCACGATGACGAAAAACAAATCGACATCGTTGCGCTTCCGTTAGACAGCTATAGAATTACAGTGATGGTCGATTATCAAAATCCTGCTCTCGGCAGTCAGCACACCGGTTTGTTCGACCTGGAGAAAGAATTTGTTACGGAGTTTGCGCCTGCAAGAACTTTCTGTTTTTTAAGCGAGGTTGAAGAGCTTGCCAACGTTGGGCTTATTAAAGGCGGCGACATCGATAATGCAGTGGTTATTGTTGATCATCAATTAAGTAAAGAGAAACTTGAAGAATTAAGAAAAAAAATAGGAATAAAGGAAACCATTGACCTCGGAAAGAACGGAATTTTAAATAACAAAACTTTAAGATTTAAAAATGAACCTGTGCGTCATAAGCTGTTAGACTTACTAGGCGACCTTGCACTGATCGGTGCTCCTATAAAAGCGCAAATTCTTGCAGCGCGTCCCGGTCATCGTGCAAATGTTGAATTCGCCAAGCAAATCAGAAAACTTTATCAACAGAAAAAATTAGTACGAAAATATCAATTCGTAAAAAAAGAAGGAGTGGTCTTCGATATTAATGCCATTCAAAGAATACTTCCTCACCGTTATCCTTTCCTGCTCGTTGATAAAATTATTCATCTCGAACTTGATAAAAAAGTTATAGGTGTAAAATCCGTTACTGTTAACGAACCATTTTTCCAGGGACATTTTTCCGGGCAGCCAATTATGCCGGGTGTGCTTATTATCGAATCAATGGCTCAAACCGGCGGAGTGCTTTTGTTAAATTCATTTTTGAATCCTGAAGAAAAGCTTGTTTACTTTATGCAAATAAATAATGCTAAATTTAGAAAGCCTGTTGTACCGGGCGACCAGCTTTTTCTTGAAATCGAAATGACAAACAAGAAAAGCAAAGTAGTTATGATGAAAGGAAGAGCCTTTGTAAACGATATCTTAGTTGCCGAAGCCGAGTTTATGGCTGCCATTGTTGACCGGGAACAAAATTTATCGGATAAAGAAAAATCCCTGGATGAATAGCCTTATCGAAATACTAAACCCGGCAGGTAAAAATTGACTAAGCAGATACTTTTTTCATTCAAAACAAATAAAATGAAATTATAGGGGAGTAATATGGATAATATCCATCCAACTGCAATTGTAAGCTCAAAAGCAAAATTAGGTAATAACATTACCGTAGCCCCCTATGCAATCATTCATGCCGACGTTGAGATAAGCAATGACTGTTACATTGGTCCGCACGCTGTTATTTATAACGGAGCCAGACTCGGAAACCGTGTAAAAATTTTTCAAGCTGCCTCTGTTGCAAACGTACCTCAGGACTTAAAGTTTAACTACGAAGAATCGATATTCGTTATAGGCGATGATACAATGGTTAGAGAATTTGCCGCACTTCATCGCGGTACAAAAGATACAGGTATGTCGAGTATTGGCAAGAACTGTTTAATCATGGCTTATTCTCATGTAGCCCATGATTGTATAGTGGGTGATAATTGTATTCTTGCCAACGGAGTGCAGCTTGCCGGTCATGTAACTCTTGAAGATTATGTAATCATAGGTGGAATGACCCCCGTACACCAGTTCTGTAAAATAGGACAACATGCCATGATAGGCGGAGGATTTAGGGTTACGCAGGATGTACCGCCCTACATACTTGCGGCAAATGAACCTTTGCAATATTCGGGATTGAATGTTATCGGCTTGAGAAGAAGAGGTTTTTCCGCAGATGACATAATGATGCTGAAAAAAGCTTATAGTTATATTTATAATAAGTCGTTAAATATTTCCCAGGCTAAGGAAAAAATAAATGCTGAACTAAGCGAAAATCAATTTGTTCGGAATGTGCTTGAATTTCTTGCTAAGAGTAATAGGGGTATTGTAGGAAAGTGAATTGGTATTTTATGAATACCGGCGCTGAAACCGGTAAATTCAATATGGACCTCGATTTGTTTCTTGCTAAGAAATTAAAGGCGGATGAAGCCTGCCTCAGATTATATCAATGGAAGCCATATTGTATTTCTTTAGGCGCAAATCAAAATATCGATTCAATCAATCTTGAAGCAGCCAAAAAAGATAACATTGATGTAGTGTTTAGACCAACAGGCGGGCGGGCAATCCTTCATTCGGAAGAGCTGACTTATTCTGTTATACTTCCGCTTAACAGTACTTCATCGGCTAAAGAAATCTATCAAAATATAAATTTAGCTCTTGCCGAAGGATTGAAGAGATACGATGAAAAACTCAATTTGATTAAATTAGAAACAAAGCAGCCAAACTTTTCTCTTCTTTATAAAGAAGAAAAAAGCGCACTCTGTTTTGCTGTGCCGGCAAAAAGCGAGCTTAAGTTTAAAGGGAAAAAATTAGCGGGAAGCGCCCAGAGAAAATTCAACAATGCACTGCTGCAGCATGGTTCAATTTTATGCGGTACTTACCACCGGAATATTGTTAAATATTTGAACATAGATGAAAATTATTTATCCAAAATTAAAAGAGATCTCGATCAAACAACAACTGAATTGAATACAATATTAAATAAAGTAATTGACTACACCCGATTAGCTTATTCTATACGGAATAGTTTTTCTTCTTTTTTTAATTGTATTTTTGAAGAGATTGATTTGGAAAGCTTTTTAGAGCAATCAGGAGTTTCAAATTATAATATTTATTTAACGCAGAATTAATTACAAGGAAAGAAAGTTAATGAGCACCGAACCGGTATTTAGGAGAGTAACAACAAAAGCGCTTGCGCTGTTAAAGAAAAAAGGAATAAAAATTACCGCACTAACGGCTTATGATTTTATAACTGCAAAGCTTTTAGACGAAGCCGGAATAGATGTAATACTTGTAGGCGATTCTCTCGGAATGGTTTTTCAAGGAAATGAAACAACGCTTCCGGTAACGATGGATGAAATGATTTATCATACGAAAGCCGTTACAAAAGGAGTGAAGCGTGCAATGGTAGTGGTAGATATGCCGTTCATGTCTTACCAATTAATTATTGATGAAGCATTCCGTAACGCCGGCAGAATAATGAAAGAAACATCCGCAGGTGCGGTAAAGCTTGAGGGAGGAGAACGCGTTGCTGAGACTATTAGAAAAATCACTGCTGCAGGCATTCCGGTAATGGGGCATGTCGGCTTAACGCCGCAAAGCATAAATCAATTTGGAAGCTATCGCGAACGCGGACGTGATAAAGAAGAAGCCGAAGAGATAATTAAAGATGCAAAAATTGTAGAAGAAGCCGGCGCATTTGCAGTAGTGCTCGAAAAAATTCCTGCCGCACTTGCTAAAGAAGTAACAAACCAATTGAGCATACCTACAATAGGCATCGGTGCAGGGGTTCATTGCGATGGGCAAATATTAGTTACGCCCGATATGCTCGGATTAAATAAAGATTTTCACCCGCGTTTCGTTCGATATTATAATGATTTGTCCGCTGAAATTTCAAATGCAGTAAAAAACTATATCTCGGATGTACGCCAAACCGAATTCCCATCCGAAAGTGAAAGTTATTAGCCGGCTTTCAAAATCGCTTTTTAATTCGCATCACAAGCTGATACTTCTAATTAGTGGTGTTGATACAAAATTTAAGAATATGCTATTGCCTATTTTCACTCATCGATATTTTTTATTTTAACAATATGATACGCTACTTCGTCGCAATAAATATCATTTTACTCCTTACAAGTTCAGTAAACAAATCCCAAATTGTCTCCGAAGGCTATTTAAAAGGCGCAAGAATTTCATCTATTCAAAAAGAAGGAAATAATATCTGGGTAGCCACTTACGGTCAGGGTATTTTTCGCTACTCGATGACTGAAGATAAGTGGATTTCTTTTTCAACACACGAAAAAAATCTTGAGAACGATTTTTTTTACAACATTGCCGCAAGTAAAAATTTTGTTTGGGCAGGTTCAAGCGAAGGATTATTCATTTATGACGTTAAGAGAAACAGATGGACTAAAAGAAAATTTGCACTTGGCGGTGAATTAGGAAATTGGATAAGGGCTTTAGCTTATGACAGCCTCGAAAATGTTTTATGGATCGGCAGGTTTAAGAACTTAACTTACCTCGATGTAACAAGACAGCGCTACAACGATTTTGATTTAACAAAAAGTAACGATACTAAAACAAACAATTTTATCTCTATACGTTTTGATGGCGACAGCCTCGTGTGGTTCGGCACTGAAAACG
>CAZTDB010000213.1:0-5122 GCA_964612385.1 uncultured Ignavibacteriaceae bacterium | reverse complement strand
AATGATTGAATTTTCCCTTGCATCGGAATCTGTATTAAAAAATCGCATTTATCTGCTGTGAGCTTGCGAATACCTTTCTCTTCATTACCGAGTACTAAAGCTAAAGGTAATTTATAATCAACTTCAGCATAATTTTTAGCATTCTGTAATGATGAACCAAAAATCCAAAATCCATTTTGCTTTAATTCATCGAGAGCGTTTGCCAGATTGTTAACAGTACAAATTTTCAAATGCTCTACTGCACCGGCTGAAGTTTTAATTACGGTTTGATTTATCGGTGCGCTTCCGTGTTTTGTTACAATTACCCCATCAACAGCGGAACATTCAGCAGTGCGTAATATTGCGCCAAGGTTGTGTGTATCTTGAATTGAGTCTAATACTAATAGTAGCGGGTATGTGGATTTCTTTGCAGAATCAATAATGCTATGGAGAGAAGAGAATTTATATTCAGCCCTTAAAGCAATAACGCCTTGTGTTACAGCTTCTTTGGAATAAGAATAAAATCTTTCAGCCGGTATTTCTGTGCATTTTATTCCCCTCTTCTTAGCAGCAATTCTGATTGCATTTATAATTTCTCCTTTCTGTCCGTACAGCAGATAAATTTGTTCAATCTCTTCATTTGCATTAATTGCTTCAAGGACAGGTTTGCGACCAATTATAATATTCATTCAATCACGATTGAATATTTATTAAAAAGATAAAATCACATTGTGCGAATGCATCGTCTCAGGTTTTGGCTTCCTGTTTAATTGGCGGCGGAATAAATTTCTTTAAATTTTTATTGCGGGTAAAATAAATAAATCCCGCTGCACCGATGATCATTAAGAAGATTGAAATAATCTGAGCCTCAGAAAGACCAAACAATATTCTTGGGTTTAATCTGATAAACTCCACTAACAATCTGGCTATGCTGGTTAATACCAAATACATCATAAACAGTTTTCCATCAGCCCAATCCTTCTTTCTCATCTTCCATAGAAAAGCAAATATTAATAAAGCCACTAAAAATTCATAAATAGGAGTTGGATGAAGCGGAGTATCATCCGGGACGATACCGTTTGGATAAGCTTGTGCAATTTCACTTCCTCGGAACATAACAGATGGAGGAACTGTCCCGTTTTCATAATTTGTTCCCCATGGTAAGTCTGTGGGAATTCCATAATCGCCGTCACCGGCAAGATGACATCCGATCCTTCCGATGCCGTAAGCAATAGCAAGAGCAGGTGCAGCAAGGTCGGCTACAACAAGGAAAGGTATTTTCTTTTTCCGGCTGTAAACTAAAACAGCAGTTGTGGCAAGAATGAGACCGCCATAGAAAGTTAATCCACCCGGTGAAAAAGCCATTCCAATCGGATCGTTCAGGAATGCATCCCAGTTTTCGAATAAATGAAACAGCTTGCTTCCGATAATTCCGAATATGATTGCAAGCAGAGTTATTTCTGTAGCAAAATTTGGATTAAGCTTTTTTCTTTGGACTTCTTTTGATAACAAATAGCTTGCAACAATAAATGCAATTCCAAGCATTAATCCGTAGCTGTATACTGTAAAAGGACCGATCTTAAATAATTCAGGATACATTCTAATTCCTTTCTGAAAAGGTAAACTTATTACTAATTATTCAATCTAATGCCGCTGAATCGGTCGCTAATTAATTACACTATTCATGCTTTGATTCAGTCAACAATTTTATCAATTGCTCCGAGTATCCAAACGGTAAAACAAATTGATTGCCGTCCTGCATGTTCTTTATACTTATCTTGCCTAAAGCATATTCATCGCCGCCAATAAAAACTACAAAGCTAGCACCATATTTATTTGCTTCCCGCATTTGTGCCCTTACACTTCTGTCCATATAATCCATCTCAACCTTAAATCCATTTGAACGCAAGCTGTTAACCAATTCGAAAGTTTCGAGCTTTAATTCTTTATCAATCATTACACAGAAGACATCAATTTTTTCTTCGGTTAAGTTCAATACTTTTTCATTTTCGCAGGCTAAAAGTATTCTCTCTATGCCCGCGGCAAAGCCGACTCCCGGAGTAGGTTCGCCTCCTAATTGCTCAATTAAAAGATCATATCTCCCGCCGCCGCAAAGCGCATTTTGTGAACCGACGCTTCCGCTGATAATTTCGAAAGTAGTTTTCGTATAATAATCAAGCCCGCGAACCAACTGCGAATCAATTTCATACGGTATGCTTAACTTCTCTAATGTATTTTGGACAATATCAAAATCTTGTTTGCTTTCATCGTCTAAAAAATCCAAAATGATCGGGGCATCTATTAAGATAAGCTGGTCATTCTCAACTTTGCTGTCGAATATTCTTAGAATGTTTTTATCGAATCTTCTCCGGCTGTCTTCAGAAAGCCGGTCCTTTTTGTTAGCTAAGTAACGGCGCAATTCTTCTTTATATTTTTCACGGGAATTAGGAAGACCTAAAGAATTTACTTTTACTATAATATCTTTTAATCCTAATCTATAAAGAATGGTATAAGCGATCACTATCATTTCCACATCGAGTAACGGTGAATTACTTCCTATTGCTTCTCCGCCAAATTGATGAAACTGTCGAAGTCTGCCTGCCTGTGGTCTCTCCTGCCTGAACATCGGAGAAATATAATAAAGCTTATTTAAGGACTGCTGTTTACCGAGGGAATGTTCAATATAAGCCCTGACAACTGCTGCGGTCATTTCGGGTTTTAGCGTAATGCTCGTTCCGCTGCGGTCAGTGAAGGTATACATTTCTTTACCGACAATATCCGTTTCTTCGCCGATACCGCGTGAAAAGAGTATAGTTTCTTCAAATACCGGAGTGCGAATTTCCTTGTAATTATAATTTTCAAATACCGAACGAACGACTTCTTCTAAGTATCTCCAAAAGGGAATCTCGGACGGCAGAACATCTTTAGTGCCGGTAATTGCTTTAATCATAAAATATCTTTTCCATTAGCATGGATTAACGATACAAAAAAAATTAATAGTGACGGAATTAAAAGGTTAGACTTCGAAATAACTTTCTTCTTCTTTTTTGAATAACTCAATTATTTCTTCCTTTGAAGACGCCTCGAGCAATTTGCTGCGGAAGTCGTCTTTATTCATCATCCTGGATATTCGGCTCAGCAGCTTTATATGACGGCTGACCAGATTATCTTTACCAACCAATAAAAAAATCAAATTGACGGGCTGACTGTCAAGCGCTTGATACTCAATAGGTTTTTTTGTTTTGCCAAAGGCAGCCAAAATATCATTTACCGCAACTGTTTTGCCATGTGGAATTGCAAAACCTTTGCCGACTCCGGTTGACATTATTTTTTCTCTTTCGAGCACAGCTTCGCGAACCTTCTCAAGATTAACAACCCTGGGATCATTTTGAAATAAATTTATTAGTTCATTGATCACATCTTCTTTTTGGGAGCTTTGTAATTGAGCAATTACGAATTCTTCCTTTAACAGTTCAAATAATTTCATCCACTTTGCCTGAATTCATTTATAACCACATTTTTTTCACAATTATTTATTTCAAATTTAATAATACACCGATAGTTAAGCAATGTAATGTATTGATTTCTTTTACATTGCTTAGTGCAGCAGATTCGATTAACTTTGTATCAAATAAAAATATTTAACCATGGGGAGATAAGTATGGATATTCACAATAAAACAGTACTCGTGCTTGGCGGCTTCGGTTTGGTTGGCAGAGCCGTAGCCAGAAAATTAGTAAGCGAAGAGCCGAAAAAAATCATAATTACCTCGCTTTCTTATGATGAAGCCGAATCGACTGTACGGAAGCTTGAAAAGGATTTTCCGGATGTCGGTAAAAATTATTTTATACCCTGGGGAGGCGATATTTTCGTTCGCAACGAGTTTAAAGAGCTTAACAGGGCAGAATTATTAATGAAGCATGAAAGCAGAAATATTTTACTTAATGATTTAATGGAAGAATTAAATGACGAAATTTTAAAAAGCTCTACCATATATAAACTCCTTAACGAATTTCAACCCGAAATTATAATTGATTGCATAAATACCGCCACAGCAATTGCTTACCAGGATATTTATACAGCATATCGAAATATGGTAACAAAAATAAAAAACAAATGCTCGTACGAAGAGCTTGTTGAAGAAACAGAAAAATTAGTTTGCACACTTTACATTCCTCAATTAATTAGACACATCCAAATACTTTTTGCTTCAATGAGTGAAGTAAAAACAAAAATTTATATCAAGATTGGAACCAGCGGTACAGGAGGAATGGGATTGAATATTCCTTACACGCATAGCGAAGAAAAACCATCGCGGGTACTGCTAAGCAAATCATCAATTGCAGGTGCGCACACCTTGTTATTATTCCTGATGGCGCGAACACCCGATACTGCAGTAACAAAAGAAGTTAAACCTACGGCAGCTATTGCATGGAAGAGAATCGAATACGGTGAAATCAGGAAGAAAGGAAAACCAATCGAACTGATTGACGTAGAAATGAATGAGACAATTCCGCTAAAAGATAGTTTCGTAATTCGTTCCGATAAAACATACCGGACTACCGGGGAAACTTTGAAATCGGTATTTATCGACACCGGAGAAAACGGTATATTTTCGCGCGGCGAATTTGAAACAATTACCGCTCAAAAACAAATGGAGTTTGTTACACCGGAAGAGATTGCCGAGGTAGTTATTTATGAGGTTAAGGGAGGTAATACAGGGCATGATTTTGTGAGCGCTATGGACCATGCCGCAATGGAACCGACTTACCGTGCCGGTTATATGCAGCATATGGCAGTACAGAAACTTGAAGAGCTTGAAAACGAAAATAATCTTTACAGTGTAGCTTTTGAACTTCTTGGACCGCCCCGGCTGTCGAAACTGCTTTTTGAGATTCATCTGTTGAGATTATTCAACAAAACAATGCATGATATTATTGATGCAAATCCTAATGAGCTGTCTCAAAGATGTGTTAAATTGCTTTCCGAAAATCGTAAACTGAGAAGCGAAATTTTATCCATCGGTATTCCGATTTTATTGCCCGACGGCGAGACCCTGCTTAGGGGACAGACCATCAAAATCCCTGCATTTAGAGGAGAAAATATTCTTAAGATTACTCCTGAAAACATTAAAAAATGGTCG
>CAZTDB010000212.1:0-5132 GCA_964612385.1 uncultured Ignavibacteriaceae bacterium | reverse complement strand
ATGTTTATCATTACGGAGAACGAGATTGTTCTGTTCAGCGTCGTCATCAAAAATTGATCGAAGAAGCTCCTTCTCCTATCATCGATGCAGATATCAGAAATAAAATGGGTGAAACCGCTGTCTTAGGTGCTAAAGCCGTAAACTATGAAGGTGCCGGCACTATCGAGTTTTTAATGGACAAATATAAAAACTTTTACTTTATGGAGATGAATACCAGAATCCAGGTTGAACATCCCGTAACAGAAATGGTTTATGATGTTGATTTAATCAGACAGCAAATTTTGGTAGCCAGCGGTGAAAAGATAGAAACTCTGCCGCGCAAACCAATTGGGCATAGCATCGAATTTAGAATAAACGCTGAAGATCCTAAAAACAATTTTCGTCCTTCGCCCGGCAGAATCGAGTCGCTGCACTTCCCCGGCGGTTTTGGGGTAAGAGTAGATTCACATATCTATCAATCGTACACCATTCCTCCGAACTATGATTCGCTTATCGCCAAGCTGATTGTTTGGGGAAAGAATAGAACGCACGCAATTGCAAGAGGTAAAAGAGCGTTAGAGGAATTTATTGTGGAAGGAATTAAAACTACAATCCCACTTCATCAAAAAGTGCTTGAAGATGAAAGATTTCTCAAAGGGAATTTCGATACCGGCTTTATGGATACTTTTGACATTTAACAAAAGATTACTCGCAGCAAGTTCTTTAAATTATTTCAAATCTAATTAAATGGATTATTGAATGGGGAACATCAAAGTCAATAGGAAATCTGAAACAATCTTCTATTGATAAAAAGATGTAATTTAAATAATTAGCAGCCCCGGCATTACTTTAACACAACGTAAATCAATTTGAGGTATATATGAACTTTCCATCCAACCTAAAATACACAAAAGAACATGAATGGATTTTGATAGAAGGAAACATCGGTACAATAGGTGTTACTGATTATGCACAAGGTGAGCTTGGAGATGTGGTATTCGTTGATATCAATCCGTCTGTCACAAACGTAGCAAAAGGTGAATCTTTCGGCACCATTGAAGCGGTTAAAACCGTAAGTGATATTTACGCCCCGTGCAGTGGAAAAATTATTGAAACAAACAAGCTTCTCGCGGATTATCCCGAAAAAGTTAATTCGGATCCTTATGGAGACGGATGGATGGTAAAAATTGAAATAAGCGACCCTGCTGAATTGAATGACCTATTGGATGCAGAAGAATATAAAAAACTTATCGGGCAGTAACTCATTAAATTTTAAATTACTGCTGTAATGACTTTTTTATGGAGAAGCATTTCAATGCTCGAATTGCTATGCTTCCTTTTAATTTGTATTTATCCTCAAATAATAAAATCCTCTAGCGGGATTTTATTATTTTAAATCGGCTGTTTTTCTAATTTAATATTTGAGATATAATTGAAGCACGATGAAGTAATATTAATTCTGGATTTTGGTTCCCAGTATACTCAACTAATAACCCGCAGAATTAGGGAAGCGAATGTTTACTCGGAAGTATACCCTCATACAGTTAGTATTGATGTTATAAAAAATATTTCGCCAGCTGGGATTATTCTTTCCGGTGGACCGATGAGCGTTTACGATAAATCGGCACCTCAATTAGCTAAAGATATATTGAGCATAGGAATTCCTATACTTGGAATTTGCTATGGTTTGCAGCTTGTATGTAAAATGTTAGGCGGAAAAGTTGAGAAAGCCTCAGACAGAGAATACGGTAAATCAATTCTTAACATACTACGCTCTGAAGGATTGTTTAAAGGAATCAGGAATAGCTCAATAGTCTGGATGAGCCACGGCGATTTATTAACCGAAGCTCCGGAAGGATTCGAGATAACTGCCAAATCAGATCACTCGCCTATTTGTGCATTAGTGAATAAAGAGAAAAAAATATATGGCGTCCAGTTTCACCCCGAAGTAATCCACACCGAAGAAGGAACAAAAATTATAAAAAATTTCCTTTATGATATTTGTAAATGCAAAGGCGATTGGACACCCCGAAATTTCATAGATAAGAGTGTTAAAGAAATAAAAGAAAAAGTCGGTGCTTCCAAAGTAATTTGCGCTTTAAGCGGAGGAGTTGATTCTACTGTGGTAGCTGTTTTGGTTCGAAGAGCAATAGGCGAAAATTTAATCTGCATTCATATCGATACCGGCTTGATGAGAAAAAATGAAAGTGCCGAAATTATAAAAGTGTTTAAGCAGAAAATGAATTTAAGCTTAATTCATATTGATGCGTCAAAACGATTTCTTGAGAAACTGAAAGGAGTATTCGATCCGGAAGAAAAAAGAAAAATAATAGGACGAACATTTATCGAAGTATTTGAGGAAGAAGCAGCGAAAAAAGGCAGCGTTGAGTTTTTAGTTCAGGGAACTCTCTATCCTGATGTTATTGAATCGGCTTCGGTTAATGCAGCAGCAGCGACAATAAAAACACACCACAATGTTGGCGGGTTACCCGAAAAAATGAATTTAAAATTGTTAGAACCGTTTAGAGAATTATTTAAGGATGAGGTAAGAAAAGTTGGGAAAGAACTCGACATTCCTGCTGAGCTGCTTGAGCGGCATCCATTTCCCGGTCCTGGTTTGGCTGTAAGGATAATAAGCGATATAACTGCCGAAAAGCTTGACATTTTACGTGAGGCTGACGATATTTTTATCAGCGAGATAAAAAAGGCAGGGCTGTATGATAAAATCTGGCAGGCATTTGCTGTACTTCTCCCGGTTCAATCGGTTGGCGTAATGGGCGATGCACGCACTTATGAAAATGTACTTGCGCTGCGTGCCGTTACTTCAGTTGATGGCATGACTGCCGATTGGTTCCGGTTCGATAATGATTTTTTAGCGAACGTTTCGAATAAAATAATTAATAAGGTCAGAGGAATTAATAGGGTGGTTTATGATATTAGTTCAAAGCCGCCTTCAACTATTGAATGGGAATGATGGAATTAACGAATAGTAAGGTTATAAAATACAAGCTTCAAACAGCAGATGATTTTTTCAGAGAGGGAAAATATCTTCATGCAATACAAATCTATCGTACTCTTTTGGACGATCATCCGGATTTAATAGGAGCTTATCTTGGATTAGCCGGCTGTTATATTGAAATTCAAAATCCTGATGCTGCCATAAACGTTATTGATTCATGTCTTGTGCTGCATCCTGATGACCAAGATGTAAGATTGTATTACATACCCTTTCTTCTTAAGCATTCCAAATGGGAAAAGATTATAGAAATATTAAGCTATATTTCTCCACAAGATGAACCGCAAGTTCTTTTTTATTTAGGTTATGCAAACTATATGTTAGAGGATTATGAAATTGCGAAGTTAAATTTCCTTGGCTTCATTTCTCTTCAAAAAGATGTTACGCTATTGAATGAAACTTATTTGTATCTTGTAAAAATTGAAATGCGATTAGGAAATTTTAAATCGGCATTATCCTATTCAAGAAAGGCAGAAAAGGTCTATTCAAATTATTGGGAGCTGAATTATTTGAATGCAAAGATATATTCTGAAATAGGAATGGAAACGCACGCTAAAACCTCTATTGAAAAAGCATTGAAGTTAAATCCGGAAGAGCCCCTATTACTGGAACTTGCAGGCAGCATATATTTCAAGTTATCGGACTATACAAATGCCGAAAAATATTTCTCTAAGTATATCGATCTTATCGACAGTGCCTCTTCCGATGTATATACAAAGCTGGCTGAAGCGTGTTTAAAAATTGATAAGCTTGAAAAAGCCTCTGCTTATCTCGAGGCAGCTATAAAACTTGATCCATCTAATCGAAAGGCAATCGATAAGAAAATGCAACTTGAAGCGGTAAAAAAGAATGATACATCCGATGTTTAAATGCTTTATTAAAATTTGGTTAATCTTTTTCGTACTAATCAAACCGGAACCTTTGGCACAAATTACTTCTTCGGATGAGAACCTGGAAGTAGAATTTAAATTGGGATTAAATTTATACAGTTCTTACCAGTACGATGAAGCGCTAAATGTTTTTGATCGGATTGCAGAACATCGGGAATTTAATCGTAAAACCACAGCAGCTTTGTTAATGAAGGCTAAATGTTTTCTGAATTTAAATGAGTATGACAAATCGATTAAAACACTAACAACACTGATAGAAAATTATCCGGACAGCAGATACATTGATGAAGCAAGAAGGACCAAGGCTGCGGCATTTTTGAATAAAAAAGAGTCAGCGGATGCTTTTGCAGAATTGATCGAACTCGTCGGAAATTCGGTTGATACAAGTTATATATCGGATGCTAAATCATTGGCTGAGAAAACTGCTATTGCTTATTTAAACGCTGAAAGGTTGAATAAATTTTTATATGGCACTGTTGATAATAAAACTCTACCCTTTATTATGTTGCTTCAAGCTAAATTGTATTTGAAACAAAATGATCGAAAAAAAGCTGACGAAATTTTCTTGAAGATTATCAAAGATTATCCCGGTTCGGATGAGTACCGCATTGCTTTAACATTACATCAAAATTATCAAAATAAGTACGAAAACCCCGGTATAGTGCTGTTAGGAGTATTGTTACCGTTATCCGGCAGTAAGGTTAGTAGCGAGGCAGCGTCTGCGGCATTTGATATCCTCGAAGGAATTAAATTTGCTGTGTCCGAATACAATCGAAACCGAAGTGAAAAAATCGGATTACTGCTAAAAGATACAAAACTCGAAAAGCAAGTTATTGCAGATATTAAATCCGAGTTCGAAAACATTTCGGCAATAAAGGCAATCATCGGTCCGCTTTTCAGCAGCGAAGTAAGAGATGCAATAACGGAATTTAAAAACACTAGCCTCCCGATTATATCACCTACTGCAACGGATGACGACCTTACTTTTATAAACGATAATTTTTTCCAGGCAAATCCTTCCTTCTCATTCAGAGGTAAGGTAATGGCTCAGTATATCTATTTTGTTGAAAATAAAAGACGGATGGCAATACTTAATGCAATCGACGGATACTCGCCAATTTTATCGTCGGCATTTGCAGCCGAATTTGAAAGATTAGGCGGAGAGATAGTTGTGAGACAAACCTATCAAAGCAGTACCTTTAATCTTAATGAACCTGTCTCTAAGATTGCAGCGCATGCAGGAAGAT